>NZ_JAVJQN010000201.1:0-176808 GCF_040218245.1 Coleofasciculus sp. E1-EBD-02
AAAGAGGGATGACTCAATCTGAGTTAATCAGGAGTTTTATCGCTCAATTGCGCGGCGTAGTTTGGGAATCTCCTTACCTCCGATTCCCCCGCCTTATATCCCGTCGCTAAAAGCGAAGGTTTTACGGCGGATCAAGATAAAGAGGCTCAACTGTCTCAGTTAACCTTAATTCGGGAAAAACGCGCCGGAACCGATACCCCAGAACGTCCCCCCCTAACCGTTGATCAATTACTGGGAGAATGGCAAGGTGAAGCCATCACCCTCTATCCCGACTTGCGATCGCCAGATACCTATTCCACTAAACTTACGATTGAACGCCAAGACAGTAACCGCCTCGTTCAACAGCTAACCTTTGGCGTCGGTGAATCCGTCCGCACCCTAACTTCCAGTGCGAGGATTGATGGATCGATCCTTCATTTTCAAGACAGTTCATTACCCGTTCAGGTGGTACTGCTTCCCGATGGCGCGTCTTCTAACTGTCCATTAACGATTAAATCTGGTCACAGTTTTGTCCTTGAAGTGGGTTGGTTAATCGAACCCAACCTGCGCCAACGAATGATTCGCCGCTATAGCGATCGCGGTTCTTGGGTCAGTTTAACCTTAGTCCAGGAACAGCGAGTAAACAACTGAAGCGTTAACTTTACGCCCGGAAATGGTAGGGGCGCAAAGCTTTGCGCCCGATTCAATGGTCAAATCTCGTCCAATTTTAGCTGTATCACACCAGCAAAATTGTAGAGACGTAGCATGCTACGTCTCTACAGGATTGGACATTAACTCACCACCGACGGCTGTTTGTTAAAGAACGCTTCGCGCACTTGTTCCGCCATTTGGGACGGTGTTAACCCTAAATCGGCTTTCGACTGATCAGGTTTAGCATGATCGACTAACTTATCCGGGACACCAAACCGCTTCACGGGTACCAAAACATTATTGTCCGATAACGCTTCCGTCACGGCTGACCCAAAACCGCCCATCAAGCATCCTTCTTCTAAGGTAACCACCTTACCAATGCGCTGGGCTAGGGGCAAAATCAACTCCGTATCCAACGGCTTGACAAAACGGGCATTAACCACAGTGGCTTCAATTCCGTGTTCGCTCAAAATTTCCGCCGTTTGCATCGCGGGATACACCATCGAACCGTAGCCAATCAGCAGGATATCATCGCCATTGCGGAGAATTTCGCCTTTACCGATGGGTAGCCCATCCCATCCTTCTTCCATTAAGGGAACGCCATACCCATTCCCCCGTGGATACCGCATGGCAATCGGTCCTTCGGTATAATTCACACCCGTTACCAGCATCCGTTGCAGTTCCGCTTCATCCTTAGGTGCCATAACCACCATGTTAGGAATGCAGCGCAGATAGGCAATATCATACATCCCTTGGTGCGTCGGACCATCAGCACCAACAATCCCGGCGCGATCTAAGCAGAAGAACACGGGTAGGTTTTGGATGCAGACATCGTGAATGATCTGGTCATACGCCCGTTGCAGGAAGGTGGAGTAAATTGCGGCTACAGGTCGCATTCCTTCGCAAGCCAGCCCTGCGGCTAGGGTAACGGCGTGCTGTTCGGCAATTCCCACATCGATGTATTGTTTGGGCAGTTTTTCCTGGAGTTTAGTCAACCCGGTTCCCGTCGCCATCGCCGCCGTAATGCCGATGATTTTGGGATTGTTTTCGGCTAATTTAACCAAGGTGTGGGCAAAGACTTTGGAATAGCCGGGGGGTTTCGGCTTACTGGAGGGAATCGCTTTCCCGGTGGTTAAATCAAAGGGACTTTGGGCATGATAACCGACTTGGTCTTGTTCTGCGATCGCGTACCCTTTTCCTTTAGTTGTTACGACATGCACCAAGACGGGACCGGAATAGGTATGTGCGGCTTTGAACGTGGTAATCAAGTCTTCTAAATTATGACCATCTACTGGTCCCATGTAGGTGAAGCCCAGTTCTTCCAACACCGCCCCAACTTTGGGAACCGCTAACCGCTTCATCCCCTCTTTCACCCGTTGTAATTCGGGAGTCAAGGATTCCCCGAACAAGGGAAAATGCTTGAACTGTTCCTCTAAATTATCCGCTAGGAACTGCATCGGCTTACTCAGGCGTACCCGGTTCAAAGAGCGGGAAATCGCGCCCACGTTGGGCGAAATGGACATTTCATTATCATTCAGTACCACCAACAGCCGGGTATGGGGTAAATGTCCAGCATGGTTAATCGCTTCTAATGCCATACCTCCAGTTAAGGCACCATCACCAATCACCGCCACTGTCTTGAAGTTTTCTCCTTTCGCATCACGCGCCAGCGCCATTCCCAGGGCGGCTGAAATACTGGTAGACGCATGACCCGCACCGAAGTGATCAAACTTATTCTCACACCGCTTGAGGTAACCAGCCACCCCGTCCTTTTGCCGTAGGGTGTGGAAGTGATTATAGCGTCCCGTAATCATCTTATGGGGATAGGCTTGGTGACCGACATCCCAAATCACCTTATCCCGATCCAAATCGAGTGTCTGATATAATCCCAACGTCAGTTCGACAACCCCTAACCCTGGACCTAAATGACCACCGCTTTTGGCTACCGTTTGCAGATGCCGTTCCCGAATTTGACGGGCAATTTCCTCCAGTTGACGGATCGACAAACCGTGTAGCTGGTTCGGATGGGTAATTTCGCTGATATGCATACCGCCGTAATCTTCTTTAAATCGCTACTGGATATTATTCGTCTGTTTGATAGTCTAAAGTATCTAACAATTTAGGGGTTAGGGGGAATGAAATTAACAAATCCCTAGATTATCTGGCGAAAACAGCTAAATCCGTGCAATTTTAGCTACCACTCAACCCTTGTCAGTGATGAAAATCACAATATATTGAAGTTTTACTCACCGAATATCACCGCTTGGCTGTCCTTGGTTCAACCATTGGACAAATTCCTGATGACGTGTTTAAGCTAATTGTCTACCTCCTGGGGATCTTCTGCCACGATCGCTCGCGTGCAGCGCCAATTACTGGGAAGTGCAGAGGGCCATCCCATACGGAGGGCTTCGGGGCAAATGCTGTGTATGGTAAGCTGACAGTCAATGAGCTGGAAGCCTTCCTTGTCCACCTGTTTCATTGCCTGTTTTAATATCGAATCATTCTTAAATTCAATCGTCTGGTTACACTGAATGCAAACCAGATGATGGTGATGATTGGGGAACGGTTGATTCAGTTCATAGTGTTTGTGTCCTTCGGCTAACTCCAATTCTCGCAGGATACCCATGCGAGCCATCAACTTGACGCTGCGATAAATTGTAGACAGGCTGATGGGTTCTCCCCGCTTGTCCAGCAAATGGAAGAGTTCCTCAGCGCTGAGATGGTTCCCTCGGGGAAGATTCTGAAAAACGTGGAGTATCGTTTCTCGCTGCGGCGTTAACCGCCAACCCCGGGAATTAAGTTCAGCTTTCAGCGAAGCGGCTGTATACGGAGGCATAATCACCCTCTCAAAAAAACCCGATTATTGACAATGATACTTACTGATCCCACCTATTTGCAAGAAAATCGGTTAATTGACAATTAATGTCAGTCGTTATTTGTCATTTGTCATTTGTCATTTGTCATTCGTCATTCGTCATTTGTCATTCGTCATTCGTCATTTGTCATTCGTCATTCGTCATTTGGTCATTTGTCATTTGGTCAGGGCGGGTTTTGCAGCCACGCTAAGGAAAACCATCAATATTAGTCCCTAAACCCGCCCCTACACACAGATACACCATGGTACGTTTCTACCATGATTGTCCTCATCTTCCCCAGCTCCCCCAGCTTCCCCAGCTTCCCCAGCTTCCCCAGCTTCCCCAGCTCCCCCAGCTTCCCCAGCTTCCCCTGCTTCCCCAGCTTCCCCTGCTTACCTACTCCCCATCACCTCCTCACCTGAAGCTCCCCTTTTACGATCGCTGGAAACTACAATTGAAATAGAGCGGTTTGGATAGCCGAACTCTCCTCTTAAGCCAGATTGCTGTCACTGAACCCAACAGCGCGGATTTTGATATGTCCAAATACGATTCCTATCTAAGATGTTCTTTTTGTGGTAAATCCTCAGAACAGGTTAGTAAATTGATTGCTGGTCCTAGCGTCTACATCTGTGATGAATGTGTGGAACTGTGCAACCAAATTTTAGAGGAAGAACTGCTGACGTCTCACTCAGAAAGCCCAAATTATCCCCCCTTAACGGCTGAACCCCCTTACCAACAACCTGACTATTCTCCCCGTCGCACCGAATATCACTTGCTCAAGCCCGTTGAAATTAAACAAGTGCTAGACAAGTATGTTATTGGTCAAGACCAAGCCAAAAAAGTCCTCTCCGTTGCGGTTTATAATCATTACAAGCGGCTTAACCTGGCTCAGGATGATTATGACGCTAGTGGACTTGATGACAGCATTACCCTGCAAAAGTCCAACATTTTATTAATCGGTCCAACGGGTTGCGGTAAAACCCTTTTAGCTCAAACTCTCGCCAATTTGTTACAGGTTCCTTTTGCGATCGCGGATGCGACAACACTGACAGAAGCGGGTTATGTGGGAGATGATGTTGAGAATATCCTGCTGCGACTGTTACAGATGGCTGATTTCGATATAGAAGCCGCCGAGCAAGGTATTGTTTATATTGATGAAATTGATAAAATTACTCGCAAGAGTGAAAAGTCCTCGATGACGCGGGATGTGTCCGGTGAGGGGGTTCAGCAAGCCTTGCTGAAGATTTTGGAAGGAACGGTGGTGAATGTACCGCCCCAAGGAGGGCGCAAGCATCCCTATCAAGAGTTCATTCAATTAGATACGAGTAATATCCTGTTTATCTGTGGTGGGGCGTTTGTCGGGTTAGAGCAAATTATCGAACAACGCTTAGGGAAACGTTCGATAGGCTTCATTCAACCCAGTGAGACGCGATCGCGTCAACTGTCTTCAGCTGAATTGTCCAAACACTTGGAATCAGACGACTTAATCAAATTTGGGGTAATTCCGGAAATCATTGGGCGGTTACCTGTGATTACCGCCGTAGAACCCCTAGATGAAGACTCCTTAGTGGCAATCTTAACCCAACCCCGCAACGCTTTAGTAAAACAGTACCAAAAACTGCTGAACATGGATAACGTGCGCTTGGAATTTCACCCAGAAGCCCTACGTGCGATCGCCCAAGAAGCCTTTCGTCGCAAAACCGGGGCTAGGGCGCTGCGGGGGATTTTAGAAGAGGTGATGTTAGAAGTCATGTATGAGATTCCCTCACGCCAAGATATTACCCGTTGTGCCATTACCCGCGAGATGGTAGAAAAGCGATCGGCGGCGGAATTATTAGTCCATCCCTCTTGGTTACTTAATCCTGAATCAGCATGAGGATTAATGGCTTGACGGGGCGACAAGGGACAATGGGGTGTCGGGTGTTGGGTGTCGGGTGTCGGGTGTCGGGTGTTGGGTGTTGGGAAAGGTTGAAACTATTGCCTATTGCCTATTGCCTATTGCCCATTGCCTATGACACACCGAGCGAAGTCGAGGTGTTGCCTATTCCCTATTCCCTATCGCCTCTCCCCACCACAAGCCTGATTCAGCAACCCCTATTTAACCCAGCCTTGAATTTCGGGTGAGGTGATACCCCGTTCTAACTTGGCGCATTCTTGTTTGGTGGCGTCTAAGAGATGCTGCATGGTGACGGGTTTCCCTTCTTCAGCAGCAAAAAAGGCGGCATTCATGGCAATGGAACGGATATTTCCCCCGGTGGCTTGGAGTTTGCCTAATCTAGCATAATCCAGTTTCCGAGTTGGGGTTTCCTTGGGAAAGATTCTCTCCCAAATTTTGGTACGGGATGCGGCATTGGGATAGGGGAATTTGACGATAAATCGGATGCGGCGTAAGAAGGCTTGGTCAAGGGATTCTTTTAAATTGGTAGTGAGAATCGCTAACCCTTGATAGGCTTCCATCCGTTGCAGCAGATAGCTGACTTCTACATTAGCATGGCGGTCATGGGAGTCTTTGACTTGGGTGCGTTTGCCAAAGATGGCGTCGGCTTCGTCAAATAGGAGAATTGCGCCTCCGGTTTCGGCGGCGTCGAAGATACGGCGCAGATTTTTCTCCGTTTCGCCGATATATTTACTAATCACCGCAGATAGGTCAATTCGATATAAATCTAAGCGTAATTCATTTGCCAAGACTTCTGCTGCCATGGTTTTCCCTGTACCACTTTGTCCGGCAAATAGGGCGCTGATGCCTAAACCGCGATTACTTTTCTGACCAAATCCCCATTCGGTATACACTTTAACCCGTTGGCGCACCTGCGTCACCATATCTTTAAGGAGTTTCAGTTGGGGTTCCGGGAGGACAAAATCATCCCAAGTGGCGCTGGGTTCCAGGCGTTGGGCTAAATCTTCTAAACGAGGGCGGGATTGCAGGCGACAGATATCCCAGAGATGGGTGGTGAGGGGGGAGGGTTGGTTGTCGGTGGTGGTTTTTTTGCGTCTCTTGGGTTTGGGTTGGGTTTGGAGTTGGGCGATATCACTGTGTAGGGAAATGCAGGCGGCTTGGATATCGGTGTGGGTGAGGTTGAATTGGGCGACGAGGGATTCCACTTCCCCGTTGAGTTGGTTGGCGGTTTCGCCTAGGTGGGTTTGCCAGAGGTGGAGTTGTTCCAGATGCGTCAGGGAGGGGATATCGAAGCTGATGAACGGGCGTTGGGCAGAGGGGAGGCGTTCCGGGGTGCTGATAATCAGGGGGGTGTAGATGGCGTTGAGGAAGTGGCAGAGTGCCTCCATTAGGGGAGTATCGCTGGTGTTGAGTTCCTGGCAATCGAGGAGGAGGATACTCTGGGAGAGGATAGCGTCTCGGTGCCAACGGCGGATGAGGTGGGATATCTCATTTAAATGAGTGGGGAGGCGATGGGCGGGAAGGGATTTCAGGGGGCGGTTGAGGCGAGTGGAAACCGTGGTGGCGATATCCTGGGCGGCGCTGGGGGTGGTGTTACAGAGTTGGATGATGGGTAGGTTTGATTGTTGAATGTCGAGGGTGTAGGGGCGGGTTTTACCATTCTCGTTTCCATTGTTCCCAGATGTAACTAAACCCGCCCCGACTAAGGGTTCAGCGAGAGAGTCCTGGCTATTAGGATTAGTCTGCCATAACTGGGCGATGCGATCGGCTATTTGTTGGTGAGAGGGCTGAAGGGTACTCTCAATACCCGCCTGAATCGGTTGAATCAGGTGCATCAACTGGGCGTCTTCGTAAGGTTGACCCAACAGATACAGCAGAATCCCATTATCCAATTGCAGACGGCTTTGGGGAAGTTCCACAGAGGGGTCAGTTTTTACCAGTTGCCAATAGTGTAGGGGAGATGTCGGGGAAAGTGCCTGCCAAGCCTCAGCATCGCCAAAGAGTTGCATGGCTAAATTAAACGTGGGATAGGCAGACTGGGGGCAACTGTGGGCTTCGACGCAGAGTTGGGGAAAGTAGGGAATTAGGGCAGAAGCGGCGCATAGAAGCAGGACATTGCGTTCAAAGGGGGAGAGGTTGAACGTGGTGCAGAGGTGGGTTAAGGCGAGGGGAGGAGATGTGGAAGCGGCGGCACTGTTGAGGATGGAGTCAATATCGGGGATGGATTCAGGAGTCGGGTTCGCATCTCTAGCAATGTAGGCGTCGAGGCGTTGTTCAATGGCAGCGACAACTGTTTTAATCGTGTGGGTGTTGGTTTGGTTCCAGGTTGTTGGGGATAGCATTTTTTGTTTGATGAGAGGATTCTAATCGGAATTGTTATCGATGGTAGGCGGCAAAGTCGGGAAATGGCAAAGGAGATAACATAGGTTTATAAAAGCTAAAATAAAGCAAAAAAAGTTTATCCAAGTATACAGTTATTGCTCTAATCAACGGGATGTAGAAAATACGTTTTGTGGAGAAAAAGTGGAAGAGGAAATGTAGGGGCGCACCGACGTGCGCCCTTTATCAACGTGACGTGCGCTCGTTTCAACCCAAGCAACAGCCCTCACCCCCAGCCCCTCTCCCAAGCTTGGGAGAGGGGAGCGAGGAAGGGGTTGCTGAAAAAGTATTTTGATGGGGTTAGGGAGCCGAGAAAGAGGATAAAAGGCAACTTCCAGATAACAGAACTATCCCGAACAAACCGAAGAGAAAAGATTTTTATAGAGAAAAATACTTATGTCCGATGGGGGTGTGCAAAACAGGAAAAGGATAGCATAATAGGACAAACCAGAAAACCAACCCCAAGCAAAAGAAAAGCCCCGACAAAAGCATCAAAGAGGTTCACCATGGTTTATGACCACCAGTCCAAATCCTCATCCTGGACACCCACTCCCCGTAAGTCTTCTTTTTTCCCGCCTTCTCATATCCAAACGAAAACCGAGGCAAAGAAGGGCAGTGAGTTAGTGGGAAACCTTCCCAGTAAGGCGCAACGGGATAAAATTCGCCGCAGTCTGTTTGGTGATATCCGGGAGATGACGGGTGCAAAGGCGGAAACTGCGCCAACAGAAGCCAAAGACGTGCAGAACCCGACGCAGGAGTCAGAGGAAGCGGCGAGTGGGGAGATTCAGGCGAAGGCGGAGACGGGGTTGAGTCAATCCCAAGGGTATGGGGTTCCCAGTCGGGAAGTACGGAATAAGATTCGGCGGCGGATGTTTGGCAATTTGGAACCGACACCTGTGCAGAAGCAAGAGGAGGGAACCTCTCCCCCAACCCCTCTCCTGCAAGGCGAGGGGAGAATGGATGATGCGGGAGGAGAAGAGAAGGGGTTAGCGGAAACTGAGATAAGTCTACCCATCCAGGCGAAGCTGACAATCGGGGAACCCAATGATAAGTATGAACAGGAAGCGGATAGGGTAGCGCGTCAGGTGGTGGATAAGATTCATTCCCCGACACCAGAGACGGTGCAGCGTGAGGAGATGGGGGATGAGGATGAGGTGAGATTCAAGTCAGAAGCGGGGAGTGGGGAAAAGGGTGAAGCAGGCGTTGGGGTGACGGGGGTAAGGAAGTCCCCGATACAAAGGCTGACGATTAATCGAGCGGTGAATAGTGCAGGGGAAACCCAAGAGGCGTCGGCGGAGTTGGAGGCGTCGATACAAGGGAAACGGGGGAGTGGACAACCCTTGGATGAGTCGGTGAGAGAACCGATGGAAGGGGCGTTTGGGGCGGATTTTAGTGGGGTAAGGGTGCATACGGATGCAAAGTCAGATGAGTTGAATCAGGCGATTCAGGCGAAGGCGTTTACGACGGGGGAGGATATTTTCTTTCGAGAAGGGGCGTATGAGCCGGGGAGTCGGGGGGGACAGGAGTTGTTGGCGCATGAGTTGACTCATGTTGTGCAACAAAACGGCAATACAGTCCGATCAATGCAGACACAGGTAAAGGAAGTAGCCATTGATGAAACGCTTCTGGTAGAACCACAATTAGAGGGAAACGCTGCTGTTATTCAAAGAGGTTGGTTTAAAAACAAACGGACACAGGAGATCCGTCAAGCAGATAGTGTTTACAACTTGCCAGAACCCGAATTCGACTGGGACGAAATTCATCAAGAAATGAGTTATGGTGAATCCTCTCAACCTAGTAGTTTTAGTTCATTTCGAGAACCAAACTACCCAGACTTACAATTCGAGGAACTGTACAACGGGCAAAAAGTCATAATTCAGGCTCTTGAAGGTAGGCAAATGCTAGTTGTTACTTCAGAGGGGCAGAAAGCTTTGCTGCCAGTATATATGCGCCGATTAGCAGTAGGAAGCATCATCAAGATTAGTGACTCTATATTCTTCCAAGTAGTTGAAGTTCAGCCAGAAATAAATGATACATTCTATAGTATTATTAACCAGTTTGACCAAAAGATCATTGCCCATAGCCAATTGCTCAAGTTCATGTTGGGACAAAGCCAGCAAGGAGAAAAAGACCCATTCATTACCCAACAAGAATTTGCATTCAGTATAGCGGAAGAAGATTCTAGCGCTGAGTATATACCAGAAGACGAAGACATGGATGATGAAGAAGATAGGTATGATCAATTTGACGAAGACTATGATGCAGTAGATCAACCGCTTTGGGAAATACCAAGTTCAACACGCTTCGCAACCTTTGAAGAAGCTGTTCCTGAGCCACCGAAGTTTCTCAAAACCACGAGTAGGTGGAATTTCCATACAGAACAATGGGTAGAGGAAAATTTAGGTACTGCAACGAAAAGCAAGCAAGAAGCTAAAAAAGCCTTTGAAAAATGGGTAACCTACTCCCCTTCTTCAATCAAAGAGATTCTTGAGTATCTTATGAAATTAAAGCAAAAATTTCAACTGACATCTGTTTCTGCTATCATTGCGGACGATGGTATCACAATTGCTTATATTGCTTCACCTCCTGATTACTCTCACATTAAACCTGTCAATTCCTTGTCTGCTGCTAATGAATCAAAACATCCTCCAAATGCCTTTAAGACAAAGAAACCGGACTTAGTGAATCTCGGATCAGCCACACAGGAAAAGACACCACTCGGTCAGATAATGTCCACACTCGGTCTGACGATTAATGACATCAATTTGCCAGCAAAAGGTGATATGCAAAAGGCAATTCGACCAGAACGGGTACATGCTATAATTTATGGAGCACGTCGAATGCAGGGAGGAAGACAGACAGGGACAGTCAATCCAGCAGCAGTTGCCCACTTTGGTCACCACGAGATCATCTTGTTAAACTTAAATGACAAAAGCAAGTGGCTAAGTTATTACGATGGTGGTCATTTGATTGGCGATCAATTATTACCCAATAAGACATACGACACATTTGTGGAGTGGAATCTCGCACCCCAGGAACAGGTACTCAATCAGCAGTCATATCGCTTGTGGATGGAAAACATTATAGCTTCGGGAGTAATGGATGCTAAGGGTAAGCTACGCACCACAATCCCAATTTCAATGATAGCTAGCGTTTATTACCCTGATGACGAGTATACTGTGACAGAGAATGAGCTTGCCCAAGCAAACATTATTCCAAACAATTCGGGTATACCCACATCTGGGCAAAATCGAAGTATTACAATAAAGTCCCGTATCCCATACCGCTGGGTATTAGACGCAAAAATTGGCGATCCGGCATACACATTTAAGGAAAAAACGGCTAAGCCTGATAAAACAAAAAAAACAGGAAATACGGCTTTTCCCTACTATGATTACAGCGACTTGACAACGAAGGAAATCTCTTATAGCGACCGCCATTGGTGGAAAATTAGTAGCGCAATGAATAATAAAAAGACTGATGCAATTTCAATTAAAAATCAAAAACAACTTCACTTTGAAGCCTATCAGTATTACCCATCTCGATAGGTTTGTTGGAGTTCATGAACATAATCGTTACATCCAATCAAGCAATAACAAATGTCTCCGCTGATAGACGAAGTTATACATTTTTTTTACAGAGATCAATGGCATTTTGCCAAAAATGAAGATGAGTCAGTAGTCCGTGTTGCCTTCGGAGGTCATAATGGACGCTGGGGTTGTTATGCCCAAATACGTGAAGCGGAACAGCAAATTATCTTTTATTCTGTATATCCAGAAGTGATACCGAAAAAGAAACGGAAGCAAATAGCAGTACTCTTAACACTCATCAATTACGATCTGGTTATCGGAAATTTTGAATTGAATTTGGATGGGGGACACCTTCGCTATAAAACTAGCATAGATGTCGAAGGCACAACACTTAATTGGGCTTTAATAAAACAGCTAGTCTATAATAATGTCTTCATCATGGATAAATATTACCCAGCTATTGAAGCAGTACTAAAGGAGGAAGCAAGCCCCGAAGAGGCTGTTAACCGGATCGAAAATGTTAAATCTGATGATACAGTGTGATCGCCAGTTTTGAGTATGGAAAACTAAGTCATGTCAAATTACTTATCTGTCTATACCAGCCAAAGATATTTTTCACAACACCGTCCGATTAGCCCTAGAAAAAGATGGTTTGGTAATCACCGATGATCCTTTACACCTGAAAGTAGGTGGAACAGAAATGTATATAGACTTAGCCGCAGAACGATTAATTGCTGCCCTGAAAAATGGTCAAAAGATAGCCTTTGAAATCAAATTTTTTTTGCGAGAATCGGAACTATAGCAGTCGCCAGGGTCATTAGGACATTAAGATCAATGCCATGTATTGTCTTGAGCCATGCCTAGTGTCCTAACCGTTGTGGCGGTTGCTATAACTGAATTTCACTTAGCCCTTGGTCAATTTCTGAACTATCGCTTGGCATTAAAGCAAAAATTACCCAATTTTGTTTTATACCTAGCCATTCCTACAGATACTTATAATACCTTATTCCGTCGCCCATTCATTCAGGACGCTATCGGAGAAGATTAACTAAAACTACTAATTTTTGACCCCAATAAACAGGAAATTTCAGCATGGAAAGCTTAAACATACAAGAGATTGTCCAGAAAATCATCAAAGCGCACGCTATCAATCTTAAAGATGATCAGACAGAAGTACAACTCATTTTTGATAATGAGCGTAATCATTACCTAATAATGGTAGTGGGTTGGTATGACCAACGACGGGAATATGAGAGCCTAATTCATATTGATATTAAAGATAACAAAATATGGATTCAGAGTGATGGAACTGAAATAGGAGTAGCCAAGGAATTGGTTGAAGCCGGAATTCCACGACAGGATATAGTTTTAGGATATAAGTCTCCCTTTAAACGGCAATTTACTGAATATGCTCACCTGTAATCTGTAGAAGGAGTTGCACGCCAATAGCCCATACTTTGGTAGAACCCACTCAGTACCAGAGTCATGTCGTGCTATTGGCAATGGATTTGCCATCATTCAACAGAACCGAAACCCCATCTACAGGCGGACACATTTTCCCATGATGAAAGTATACCAGAAAAAAAGCACGTACAATTAATATTTTGCTAGTTTCCAGGGCAAAAATTGAATTTTTACAGCTTATTCACCCGACAAGAAGTCAACCCTTGAGCTTTTTTGCCAAACTTCTCGTCAAACGTGTAAAACGCTTCACAATGCTGACTCTGTGCTAAATGAAACGCATCAGCTTGCGTCTAAACCACTTTCATGCCATTGAATAACTTGACCAATCAAGCTAGCCTTGCCAACATGAACATTCGGCAAACCAAACAAATTTCTCAACCCTTTGCAGATATCCGTTGGTTTAAACTTGTAAGCAAAACGCAACACCCATTCGGTTTCCAGAATCACCGTATCTGGAATAAAAACATCATGTTTTCCAAAAATCTCCACACTCTTGTTAAACTGTAACTCATCATCCTGAGTTAACAAGCGAATAACAACATTTGTATCAACCGCGATCATGCCATAACTCCTCTATCCCTTGGCGAATGGCATCATCCATATCCTCAAGACTTTTAGGAGTTCCGTGATACTTTAAACAACCCGCCACATCATTCAATTTTGTTTCTAAAAAAGGCTTCTTCGGTTTCAACAGAATCCCATCACCCATATCAATCGCCATCAACTCAATCCCAACCTCCCAGTGATGAGCCTCTCGCAGAGACTTAGGAATAATCACTTGACCTTGGCTCGACAACTTTGTTATTTCCATAAACCTATCAAGCCCTAAACGCCTTAAATGTATAAGTATTTTAACATTATCAGCTAACTTATGGCGCAACTTGGAAACAGGGCGCACGGGGCGTGTCCCCTACAGGCGGACACATTTTTCCATGGTGAAAGTATACCAGAAAAAAAGCGATCGCGCTTGGAAAACTAACATCCCCAACCGGGCGTACACTTGCCAATCAGCATACAAAAAACCAAGTTGCGTTCTATCATGTCATTGATACGCCTTGTCGAGTATTTGGACAGATGCTTCGTTTCGTTCCTCCGCTTCGCTGCGGACTGCACTCAGCATGACATATTTCACCTTTAACAGCTACGAGGAAATTCGCGTGGTGATTGGGTTGAAGAGAAGGGATGTGATCGCGTGGTAATTTGATTTGGGAATAGAGTGCGATCGCGTGTTAATTGGGTTGAAGAGATGGGATGCGATCGCGGGGTAATTTGATTTGGGAATAGAATGCGATCGCGCTTTGTTTGGGTTGAGGAGATGGGATGCGAGCGCGTGATGATAAGATTTGGGAATAGAGTGCGATCGCGTGTTAATTGGGTTGAATAGAGGGGATGCGATTCGCACAGTGAGAAGATTTGGGAATAGAGTGCGATCGCGTTTGCGGTATGTTGAAGGGAAGAGAGTGCGATTCGCGATCGTCTCTTGAGTCAATTGTATCAATAATTCAGCGTACTTTGTAAGAGGGCGCACGTCGGTGCGCCCCTACAGGCGGACACATTTTTCCATGGTAAAAGTATACCAGCATCAATGCTATGCTCCTCGCTCAAAAATGACCGTTAATGAGACAGTACGTTAACAAGTGCGAGAGCGAGCCAAGGGAGAACGTCTCTTCTTTAATTATTCGGAATGGTCACATCTGTGATTATGGGTAAATGATCGGAACCTACATAATTACCTGTTTTAGTATTGAGAACTGAAATATCTGGACTGACTAAACAATGGTCAATCGGAATAGAAAGCCCAGGGATTCCAGCCGGAAACGTTGGTAAAAGCCCAAATCCTGCCCTGGCATTCCGCAGTCCAGAATAATGAATGGCTTTTTTATAGTAAGGTGACCACATAGTTATATTCAAATCCCCCATTAAAATAACGGGTGTTTTGAGGTGTTTGACATAACGCCCAATTCCTTCTTCTAGATGTTGATTGCGCCACTTGAACCCATCTTTATCAAACATCAATGGCTGCATCGTATGACTGATAATTAGAGAGACTTTTTTACCCTCAATCATTAAATTCGCTAAGAGATTGCCGCGATTCTGTCCGTAACGCTGAATCGAATAATTTTCTAAGGGAATATTACTATAGAGTTCCATCTCAAGTATCTTGGCGCTGATATGATAAGGAAAACTTTTGGCTAAAACCTGCAACTTCTCTGACCAGATAATATTAGCTTCTAAAAAAGCCGCGATCGCAGGTTTTTCTTGCTCAACTAAAGCAATCACCTGATCATACTGCTGATTGGACGCCAAGACATTGAGGGATAAGAGTCGCAGGGGTTGACCGGAAGCAACATTTCCTTGGGGAATATACCATGGCACAATTTCTATCAGGTTAATTAAGACACAAGCTAAACTGACAATTAGCCAGGTTCGCTGGTGCGTTATGGTAAAGAAAATACAGAGCAATATTCCTAAAATTAAATACTGAATTTTAAAATTAGACGTTATATCGAAAAAGACATTGAATCGACCAAAATAACCTGTGATAGACAAGACAATGATACTAACCGTTAGTCCCCTAAAAAAATAGACAGCCCTGGTTTTGAGTCGAGCAATTAAGTGAATAGGCATAAACAGAATTATACACCCAAATAAACAATAGTAGGGGCTTGGTTACCAAGCCCCTCAAAGCTGGGTTACTGTTCTTAAATTACGGAAGCTGAGAAATTGCTGCCTGTTGATAATAGTGACTCAAAATCTGTTGATAATTAACACCCTGTTGCGCTAGATTATGCGCCCCCCATTGACTTAATCCTAATCCGTGACCATAGCCGCGACCACTAACTTGAAAACTCCCCCCCAAGTTACTCACCGTAAACAGAGTGCTTTTCAGTCCCAGCGCCTTACGCATAGTATTGCCACTAACCCGCTTGCTACCGCCTGTTCCCTTTACTCTCATGGTGACAACGCGCCCATGGGGAGTTGTCCGTTCTGGGGTCATAGAAGTGACGCGCCCAACTCCACCAATCCGGCGTCCCAATTCGCTACCGGAAAAGGTTTGAGTCCATTGATAGACAGGTGCGCCCACATCATAATCGGGAACTCCTCGCAGATAGGCTAGGGGTTTACTCCAAATATCTTCGACATTTTCAGTATGTCCACCCGACGAGGAATGGAAAACGGATAGAATCACATCACCGCCGTAGGTCAAAATCTGTCCGGCTGTGGCGTTGACGGCGGTATGAGTGCTTTCGGCTTCAGTGTCCATTCCCTTGTAGACTTGCCACTTGACCGTATCACCGACATCGTAGATGCTATTCCCTGATTCAGCGCGTTTATAGAGGGCGTAGGTACGAGCCGCAACCGCTTGGGCTTTGAGGGCTTCTTGGGGCCAACTCGGACTCATTTCTGAGCCAATCACGCTGTAGAGATATTGCTCGAAGTCAACATGATTAACCGCCGTTAATCGCCCTCCTGTCGCCACTAATCGAGTCCGCCCCCGATACCAGCGATCGCCTATCCAAACCAAACCATCCTCAGTGGGTTCAATCCACAGTGATCCTGAACTCCAGTTACCTAAACGAACCCCACTTCCTCCAGATTGGGCGTCAAAACCATTCATCGGCGCCAGTTCTCCCACAGGTTGACCCGCGCTATCGCGAACAATGGCTTTGGTTGAACTTCCCACCTTAACGCGACTGACGCCTTCTTCAATCGCCACCCGTAATTCGGTTAGGGCTTGGGCGGGACTGACTAAGATCATCCACAATAAAAAAGAGAGCCACCAATGACGCCCTCCAGAGCGAATCATTAACTTGAGCATATTTACCACAGTGAAGGGAAAACGTCTAGATGTCATCTGTAAAACTTCCTTATCCGAAGACTACTCTCGGTTTCATAATTAACAGAGATGGAATTGCCAATCTTGGTCGTCGCTAGATTATTCCGTTCCCGATACTGGAACCAAGAATCCGCACGCTGATTTTTGCTCTGGCTAAGATTGCATCCCTTAAAAAGATTGACAGGCATATTTTTAACATGTTTCTTGCTCATCGGCTAGTGCGGGGCGATCCCAGCGGTATAATCTCCTGTCAGGGAAATCTCTCCCTTCCCATTTCCTATTGCCTAGAGTCCTATTCCCTATTTCCTGTTCCCTATTTTCTAAATCATGGACAAACCAAACGAGTTGATTCAAACTCCCCAGCCCCCTCTGGTTGAACCCAAGATTCTCCAGCAACTCTCGGAAGAAGTGGTGCTTTCACCCTCTTATTTAGTGTTAATGGGTATGGCGGGCATTTTATCCGCCATTGCCTTGTTGACCAATTCGATTCCAATTCTGATTGGTTCGATGATTATTGCCCCAGCGTTTCTACCGTTATCATTAGTCGCCTTTGCCCTAGTTGCAGGTCAACCCAGGCTGGCGCTACGAGGTTTCACTGTGGCTCTAGTCGGGCTATTCGTGGCGACAATTTCAGCCATGGCGACGGTATGGGTATTCAATACCAGCGCAATTCTGCCTTCTCATGACAATCTCCTGAATAAACCCCTACTGGAAGAACGGGTAGAACCGGGTTGGTACAGTGTGGTGGTGGCTTTGGCGGCGGGGGTGTCTGGAACCATTGCTTTAGTGAAACAGAAAGTCGATACATTAGTGGGAACGGTTGCAGCTTTAGCATTAGTCCCTGCTGCGGCTGCTGCTGCGATCGCGTTTATGTCCCATGATCCGCTTCGGGGTGTTGGTGGCTTGGAGTTGCTGGCGATTAATGTTGGGTTAATTATCTTGGCAGGTATGATTACGGTGCTGATGATCGGATCTGAGCCGTCAAGTTAACGTCAGGGATTAAGATGATGCAGGCACTTGGGGATACAATTAGCTGGGCATTGGGACTCGAAGCCCCAACGCTCAATGTGTGGCAGATGGGATTACGGGCAGCAATTATCTATGGGGCGGCGCTGATCATGGTGCGGGTGATTGGCGATCGCCGCTTTATTGGCAAACATGCAGCGATGGATGTGCTGTTGGGTGTGATTCTGGGGTCTACCTTGAGTCGGGCGATTAATGGGGCTGCGCCCTATTTTCCCACACTAGGCGCAGCGTTAGTATTAGTGGGAATGCATGGGTTGGTGTCAGCACTGGCGTTTCATGTTGAGCGCTTTGATGTTTGGGTCAAGGGTAAGCCTCGGACATTAATTCGCGAGGGTCAAGTGAATCGCAAGGCGATGCGAAAAAGTCATATTAGTGACAGAGATTTAGAATCATCGTTGCGTCTCAAGGGAAAAATCACCGAACCTACGCAGGTGGAAATTGCTCGTCTAGAAAGTAATGGTGACATCAGTGTCATGCCCAAACCTAAGCCACCGAGGGTGATCGAGGTGTCAGTGGAAGCGGGTGTGCAAACGGTGCGAATCGAGGTGGATTGATTGCAGGGAAGATGGGGGAGATTGTGTAGGGGCGGGTTTCACTACTATCTTTTTGGTTGCACCCAGATGTAATTAAACCCGCCCCGACCTCACCGTTCAATTATCGCAAATGACCAATGACCAATGACCAATGACCAATGACCAACGCAAAACTGTAACATGAATAGGGGAGTCTGTTTCCCGACTAAGGTTCAAGGATCAAGCCTGTGCAAATTACATTTTTAGGAACCAGTTCCGGAGTACCCACGCGATCGCGCAATGTGTCCAGTGTGACGTTGCGTCTCCCTCAACGGGCAGAGTTTTGGCTGTTTGACTGTGGTGAAGGCACTCAGCATCAGCTTTTACGCAGTGAACTCAAAACCAGTCAACTTCGCCGCATTTTTATCACCCATTTGCACGGTGACCATATCTTTGGCTTAATGGGACTACTGGCTAGCTGTGGTTTAGCGGGTAATGTTGATCGGGTTGATATTTATGGTCCTCCTGGTCTTAATGATTACTTAAAAGCGTGCGGCAAATACTCTCATACTCGTTTTTCATTCCCTACTCAAGTACACACCGTTAGCCCCGGCGTTATTTACGACGATGAGGAATATACGGTAATCTGTGGAGCGCTCAAGCATCGTGTGACGGCGTTTGGATATCGCATCGTTGAAAAAGATCGTCCGGGACGATTTGATGTGGAAAAAGCGAAGGCATTAAAGATTCCACCCGGACCAATTTATGGTCAACTTAAACGGGGAGAAACAGTCACTCTAGCCGATGGGCGTAAAATTCAGGGCAAAGACTTGTGTGGAGAACCTGAAGTTGGACGTAAATTTGTTTACTGTACGGATACGGTCTATTGTGATGGAGCGGTAGACCTTGCCCAGGATGCTGATGTGTTGATTCATGAAGCGACGTTTGCTCATCAAGATTCTCAACTGGCATTTGAACGGTTACATTCCACATCTACGATGGCGGCACAAGTGGCGTTAAGCGCTGGAGTTAAGCAGTTAATTATGACCCATTTTAGCCCACGTTATGCACCTGGAAATGACATTGGATTAGAGGATTTGCTGGCGGAAGCCCAAGCCATTTTCCCGAACACCAAGTTGGCGTATGATTTCTTAACCTATGAAATTCCCCGGCGTCGTGTTCCAGAGTTAGTGGTAGAGGGGAGATGAGGGGTGTGTAAGCTCAAGGGGCGGGTTAAGACAGCTAAAAAGGAGACAGGGTGTAGGGTATGGGGTGTGGGGTGTAGGGTATGGGGTGTGGGGTGTGGGGTGTTGGGTGTTGGGTGTTGGTAAATTCAGGAGGTTTATAGCAGTAGACACATCGATTAGGACAAACGAACTGTTGTAGAGACGTTGCATGCAACGTCTCTACCATAAGATGCGTCCTAACCGCTATGGCGATTGCTATACAATCAGGCGCGGGAGTTGGAAGAGAAGATTGCAGAGAATGTGGCGTAGTTATTGAACTTGTAGGAGGAACCATGAATATTAGTTTAAAACCGGAACATGAAGAATTCATTCAATCTCAAGTGTTGAGTGGGAGATTTGCCAATCAAGAGGAAGTAATTGATATGGCTTTTCGCTTATTAAAAAAGCCTCAGGGTGAGTATGAACAATGGATAGAGGAAACGCGGAATAAGATTGATGTAGGGATTGCAGAACTTGATCGAGGGGAAAGATTAGATGGGGACGCTGTTGTCGCGGGGATTTTAGAGAGATTTAAACAAGCACGTCAAGAGACAGAATGAGTCGTTATCTGATTTCACCTTCTGCGAGTCGGGATTTGAATGCTATTGCTGACTATTTCTTGACTAGGAATGTGGACGCTGGAGAGAGGTTATTTCAGGAGTTCACTAAAAAGTGTCAATACATACGTCGCCTTTGGATGCACTGATAGCCGTAGCCAAGCGACTTAGTTTGTATGAAAATCAACAAAATATGAAATCTGAGGATTTTTTTGATCGCTATAGCAATCCTATTTAGGTTGTGGCAATTTTCAAAACTGTAACCCTTACTATACCTGGGTTTCAAGCAAATTGGGAATGGGTAGCGAGCAAGATGCAAAGCCTGCGGCATGGCTTCGCTTAACGCACTACAAGGATTTCGGCATTATTGATATTAAGGTGTAAATGCCGAACAGCTTAGGACACGGCAATGCCGTGTCCCTACCACAGCTTAAGGATTGATTTAGTAGGGGCACGATACTATCGTGCCCTGATCTAGTTTCCTCCCAGGTTCCCAGGCATCATTTATCATGGGTTAGTCTAAACACCAGTTCCTTGATAGGTATCTCAATCTCAATGCCGAACAGCCTACCACATCATCACGGCTGTTTCTCCGGCGCGATCGCTATAGTAGAGACGGATACGTAACACATATCGACGCCCCCGAAATAACCTGACCTGAATCTCGGCATTATAGTCCTCGCCACTATCGTCATCCCCGGTAAGATAACGGAGTTCACCATTAACCTCTTCAAATAGCACCATAACGGTATCCGATATGCCAAAGGTGCGAATCGTATAGGATCGTGTCGCATCAGGTTCGATACGGAAGTTCATTTGTTCCCCAGGTGTGAGGGTTAAGGGAACCGATTGAAAGGGTTTTAGTTCAGTGTAATCCTTCTCTTCTAAGAGTGGGTAAAACTGCTTGACCCAAGTTTTATCCCGTTCTGATAACCCAGGTGCTGGAGTTAAACCATTCCGATATTTTGGTGGTTCTTGAATTAAACCCGCGCCAAAGGGATAGTGCATAATTGAGTTGGGGTCCCAGTTTGACCCTTGTACCGTATCCGGGTTAATTTTACGAATGATATTGTAATACGTGGTTTCCCGATCCCAATTATTCGGAGGTTCTGCGAGTGCAGCGTAAACGGCTTCTTCATCCCAAACAATCCCAGCATTAGGGTTTTGGTGTTCGTGAGGAAATCCTAGGGTATGACCTATCTCATGCACGGCGGTGTCAATTTCTCCAGGATAGCGGGTTAAATCCCAACCAAAATTCATTGTCCGCTCATCTCGCCCAATATTGAGAACATCTCTGCCAACATAAGACCAAGCGCCATCTCCGCGCTGGAAGCCAATCCGGATTTCTGCTTCGTCTGGTGAGTTCACTTCCTTGAATTCCAGTCCAATACCCACCTGCTTCCAGACATCAAAGGCTTTACGGACAACATTTTTTTCGGTCTCAGTCGTTGCCAAATAGGTTGGCTGATCGAAGAAATAGTAATGTAAGATTGTGCCGTTCACCCATTTCTTATCCAGAAATTGGATCAGATTGGCACGATGACGATTGACAATCCCTGACAAGTCACGCAGGGCAACTTCGGGAAGTGAGCAATAGGAATAGTTACCGCCTTCGTCAGAAGGTACGGGTACAGTTGATTGCTCTTGTTCATTGAACGGGTTTGTATTCGATTGAACCATAAGAGTTCTCCTAATTTAAGTCATTTGTCAAAACACTGATTTCACGGATTTTTTGGGGAGATAGGGGTGGGGAGGTGAGAACTTATTGACACTGATTACACAGAGAATTTAGTTCTCTCATCAAGATAGGATGATTGGGATTTTAAGCGTCATTTGTCATTTGTAAATTCTCTTCCCCATCTTCCCCATCTTCCCCATCTCCCCCATCTCCCCCATCTCCCCTATCTCCCTCATCTCCCTCCGCTCTCCTCTAATAAAGAACGAGTGTCTTGTGTGTCCATGCGGGGACCAAAACTTGTCACCAACTTTGCCGCCGCTTTAGATCCTAACTCTCCAGCTTGAGCATAACTCATCCCATGCGTCAATCCGTAAAGAACCGCGCCAGCATACATATCTCCGGCGCCAACGGTGTCAACTGCTTTAACGGGAACTGGATCAATCTCGATTATCTGTTGTCCATCAAAGATTACCGATCCTTTCGGTCCACGGGTAATCGCAAATCCTTTAGCCAACCCTTTCAAGTAATCAACAGCAACTGTAAGATCCTCAGTGTCCGCCATTTTTAGGGCTTCGCTTTCATTGGCAAAGAGGAAATCCACGCCCGAACCGATGATTTCAAGTAATCCATCTTTAAAGAACTTCACCATATTCAGGTCAGACAGGGATAGGGCGATTTTTTGACCCGCCGCTTTGGCAAGATCTCTGGCTTGAATCGCCGCCGCTTTGCTAGCAGCACCCGTGACCAAATACCCTTCAATATAGGTATATTTGGACTGTGCGATCGCGTCAGGGACTAATTCCGTTTCTGAGAAACTTGCGGAAATTCCCAGGAACGTATTCATCGTGCGATCGGCATCTGGCGTGACAAACACCAAGCATTTACCTGTAATTCCAGCTTCAGGAGGATGGTATTGCAGGTTAGTCTCTACATTAAAGCGGAGCAAATCCCCCAGGTAAACCTGTCCGTCTTCATCATTGGCGACTTTACAAGAATAGAAGGCTTTACCCCCAAATTGGCTCAGGGCAATCATTGTATTTGCCGCCGATCCCCCACCGCCGCGCTTCATTGACTGACCCTCCAAGTGTTTCAGGATCTTGTGCTGATGATCTTCTTCAATTAACGTCATCACCCCTTTATCAATGCCCAATTCTTGAAGTACCTCTGGGGAAACTTCTAGTTCAATGTCCAGTAAGGCATTACCGAGACCATATACATCGTATTGTTGAGTCATCTTCATTCATGGCTAAATCCCTCGTCCATACTGGGTATGGGTTACGCAGAAAAGCCAAGCTCCTAATTATAGTCCTGTTCAGTCCAACTGCTATCCTATATTGCCATCCTTTACCACTCAAGTGTGAGTCATGAACTTGATTAGGTTGTAGGTTGGGTTGACGCAAGGAAACCCAACGGGATCTAGGGCTAAGGTTCTCTACTACAAGCCGAATCTAATTCATCAAATAAGGTGTGCCACGCCAGTAGTGGACTGACACAGCTAAAATTGTGGAATAGATTTTACCATTGAATTGGGCGCAAAGCTTTACGCCCCTACAATTCTAATCTACCATTTTAGGTGTGCCACGACAGTAGGTTCTGATAGCAGCTACCTTGACAGGTTAGGACATTCTTTACTCCTCTCTCGCTCTACGCCAGCCTCAAAAGTGAAGGCACTCTTGATGATGGCAAAAAGTAAAACTACTTCTCTGAATGCTTGACCTGAAAATTGGGTAAGGTGATAAAGCCTTCAACTTGACAGTCTAATTCTTCTAACCAGTTAACCAATTCGTGATTGCTATTGTGAAATAAACTATAATCTTGCTCATCCTGAACAAAAGCTAGGTTATGACGCGAATTGACGATGCGCGTATCAATGTTTTGATTGAAACGTTTATTTAATGATTCTAATAATTGTGCAGCTTGAGTTCCTGCTACCTCAAAACTCAATAGAGTCTCCTGCCAGTCAGAACCAAGTTCTTGCTGAAGTTCAGTGATATCGTTCGCTCTTTTTCTGCCGAGGGTGCCGGTGGTGGGAATTAGCAGTGCCGCTAATCCATCGCTTAAATCTTGCTGATTTAGGGCAAAATAATGCCAATCTCCATAAGTATACTGGATCAATCCGCCCTGGCGATCGGGCAAAATGAGACGTGAATGATAGCCGTAATCAATGACATAAACAGTGGTTGGATTAGCGGGGTCAGTTGGGGGGATGATAAACGTAGGAGAACGAATTAAAGCAAAGCCAATAAAGACCAAAGCCAAGACAGACAAAATCACGATAGCCGTATAGCGCGAAAAAATACGGTTTCGCCTGAATAATTCCATGAGTCACAAATAATCCTCTCTCTTGCGAGTACAGGACAAGCCAACCCACCGACTCTGTAGGGGCGGGTTTAGGGACAATTGTAGGGGCGGGTTTAGGGACAATTGTAGGGGCGGGTTTAGGGACTCAACTAGATAGTCACCGATAAATGAACAACAAAACCCGCCCTCTTCACCGATAACGGAACAACAAAACCCGCCCTCCTCACCGATAAATGAACAACAAAACCCGCCCTTATTCAATTTAACCGCACGGTGGAGACAGAATATTAATGGGCGACTGATTAAAGGTTGAGAAACGAAACTCAATCCATCGTTAGCCGATTGGGTAACGCTTACGCTCTACCACGCTAGAGCCGTTTGTTCTCCAGAATGAGCTGAATCTTCCTTCAAAAGGAGGATTCTTTAGCCTAACTCTCTAGTATATAACCCTAATAGGGTAATCCTGTAGTGCGATCGCGCTAACCTCCAACCCCCCTTGGCACCATCCCCAAATTCGTTACCCAATCTCAGTTAGGTTAACCACAATCAAACCAATTATGGCGGATCTTCCCAACCAACCGTGGACAATTTCATCAGCCGATTTATTTAAGAAACTAGATGTTTCTGAGGATGACGGACTCTCTGACGCCGAGGTACAGCAGCGACGGGAAAAGTATGGCGCGAACCGTCTGCAAGAAGCCGAGCGTCGGGGACCCTTACAAATCCTGATCGAACAGTTCAAAAGTCTGGTGATTGGGATTCTCGCCATTGCCGCAATTCTATCCTTTGCCTTTGCTCAGTGGATTGAAGGGATTGCCATTGTTTTTGCCATCTTAATTAACGCCGCTATTGGCTTCTTCATGGAATATCAAGCCGTGCGTTCCATGGAAGCCTTGCAAAGCCTGAGTAGCACCAAAGCCAAAGTGCGTCGTCAAGGACAGATGCAAGAGATTGACGCGGAAAACTTGGTACCCGGCGACATGGTACTCCTGGAAAGTGGAGATCTGATTCCGGCAGATATGCGGCTGACGGAAACCTCGAAAATGCAGGTGAATGAGTCATCCCTCACGGGTGAATCCGTCCCCGTTTCCAAAACCACAGAACCGATAGAAGGAGACGTGGAACTTGCCGATCGCACCAATATGCTATTTAAAGGAACCGCCCTAACTCGTGGTTCCGGGGAAGGGGTGGTTGTAGCCACAGGAATGCAGACCGAATTGGGTCACATTTCTGAGTTAGCCCAAGAAGCCAAAACCGAGGAACGCACCCCCCTAGAAAAACGGCTGAATCAACTGGGACGCCGTTTGATTTGGGTCACTCTGATTATTGTCGCCCTGATTGCCATTTCCGGCATTATCGTGGGCAAGGATATTCGCCTGATGGTGGAAACGGCTGTCGCCCTCGCTGTCGCCGCAATTCCCGAAGGACTACCGATTGTGGCGACGATTGCCCTAGCGCGAGGGATGTGGCGCATGGCTAAGCGGAATGCCCTAATTAATAAACTGGCGGCGGTGGAAACCCTAGGGGCGACGAGCGTTATTTGTACGGATAAAACCGGAACCTTAACCGAAAACCGGATGACGGTGAGTCATGTTGTCCTCGACTCCGGTGACATTGAAATTAGTGGGGAGGGATTAGAACCCGAAGGAGAGTTCAGCCAAGACAATGAAACCCTGAACCCCTTAGAGCATGATAGTCTCCGCCCCGCCTTAGAAGTTGGCGTCTTATGTAATAATGCAGCATTACAACCGGAGGACTCCAATGAAAGCCGAGTTGTCGGTGATCCGATGGAAGTGGCGCTGCTGATTGCGGGAGCAAAAGCTGGACTTGAGCGCGAAAAATTATTAGAAGATATGCCGGAAGTGCGGGAAGAGGCATTTGATCCCGACACTAAAATGATGGCAACCCTGCACAAAAGCAATGGTGATTATCGCTTTGCCGTCAAAGGCGCACCGGAATCTGTCCTAGAGGTGTGTACTCAGATTTTAACCTCTTCAGGGGAAAAAGAACTTCGCGATCGCGATTCCTGGAAGCAACGCAGTAATGACTTAGCCGCGCAAGGGTTACGGATTTTGGCATTGGCACAAAAAAGGGTGAATAGTGAAGAGGCTAAACCCTACGAAGACCTGACCTTTTTAGGCGTTGTGGGTTTACTTGATCCCCCTCGCCAAGAGGTACGGGCGGCAATAGATGAATGTCAAGATGCGGGAATTCGGGTGATTATGGTGACAGGCGATCAACCCGTCACCGCCCGGAATATTGGCATCGCGGTGGGTTTAACCGATGATGAACAAGCGGATGTGGTGCAGGGGAAAGACCTAAAAAGCCCCGATGACGCCTCTTCTGAGGAACGTGAACGCTTAGTCAAAACTCCGATTTTTGCCCGGGTATCTCCCGAACAAAAGTTAAACCTGATTGCCTTGCATCAAGACACCGGAGCAATTGTGGCAATGACGGGGGATGGGGTCAACGACGCCCCCGCCCTACAAAAAGCGGATATCGGTGTCGCCATGGGACAACGAGGCACCCAGGTGGCAAAAGAAGCGGCGGATATGGTGCTGCAAGATGATGCCTTTTCCTCCATTGTCGCGGCGGTGGAACAGGGTCGAGCCATCTTTAACAATATTCGTAAGTTCACGATTTATCTACTATCCGGGAATGTCGGTCAAATTATGGCAGTCACCGCCACCTCGTTAGTCAATGCGCCCTTACCGATCTTGCCCCTACAAATCTTATATCTGAATATCATTAACGATGTCTTCCCCGCCCTGGCGATGGGTGTGGGTGAAGGCTCTCCCACCCTCATGGAACAACCCCCTCGTGACCCCAAGGAGTCGATTATCACCAAGCGTCACTGGTTTGCGATCGCGGGATATGGTTTAATCATAGCTGCCCCGGTTTTGGGTTCCTTTTACCTGGCATTCAACTGGTTAGGATTGGACAAAAATCAAGCCGTTACCATTTCCTTTCTCACCATCGCCTTTTCCCGACTGTGGCACGTCTTCAATATGCGCGATCGCGGATCAGGTGTACTGGTTAACGAAGTCACCCGCAATAAGTACGTCTGGGGCGCTCTGATCCTGTGTACTGGATTACTCGCCATTGCCATTTATCTACCCATCCTCTCCGATATCCTGCAAACTCATGCCCCTAGCCTTCAGGGTTGGTTACTCATCCTGGGAATGAGTTTAGTTCCCTTAGTCATTGGGCAAATTGCCAAATTAATCGCGGATCGAACGACAAATGACAAATGACAAATGACAAATGACGAATGACGAATAAAATATGCCTCTTGAGGTAGATGTCAGCCCTAACGCTGCTATCCTAGGTTAAAGTGTTAACCCAGAACCTGAAAAATCCTCAAAATAATCTGAAATTCATACAAATCGTTTTTCTGTCTTTACTGGATCATTCACATAAAACTGGGAAATCAGGACATTCAAAGTCCTCAACCATGACCTGAAACACAAGGAGAAAACTATGGCTGACAATACAGCTTTCTTAGAAAAAATCAAAAAGCAGGGTCAATTAGAAGACATCTACGACGCCCGCGATGTCACTGAAGTAGTGTTCCGCACCATGCGCGACTTAATGAACACAGACGCTTCAGATCGGGTCGAATCAGAATTGCGTCAAAACGATGGATCTGTACCGACTCCAGCCGAACAACAGCAAAAAGAGATTGCCGATCTGTGGAAAGATACTAATCCAATTGTCAGCTTCCTGAGTCGAGTTCGTCCCCCTCTCGAATTTGATGCTGATACCTTCTTATTTAGAGTTCGTCAAGAAGCCAGCTTACCCAAAGGCGTTAGTCCAGAAACTGTGGTAAAAGCAATTTTTTCCGCCACGAAAGACGAGTTGTCTCAGGAACGAGTCAAAGAAGTTGCTGAGTTTTTACCGTCTAAAATTAAACAAATGTGGCAGCAAGCCTAGTTAGTCATTTGTCATTTGTCATTTGTCCTTGGTCATTTGTCATTTGTCATTTGTCATTTGTCATTTGTCCTTTGTCCTTTGTTTGAATGTGTAGGGGCGGGTTTTACCTATAACGCTGCGGTTCAAACCACTAACTGACCTAAACCCGCCCCGACCAAGTCCGATAATTTTAAATATTTAAGCGGGGGTCAAACGCTGTGATGTCAATTACTGTCGCACATCGGTTACACGCCAACTCAGCTTAAGATTGATCCAGAAATTCCACACCGTCACCGCCGCGATCGCGATTAACTTAGAAACATATTCATTGATGCCAAAGACATTAAACAATAAATTCACAAGTAAAACATTGAGAATAAGTCCAGCTAAACAGATTAAATTGAACTTCAAAAATCGTTTCAGTCGCTTACGCCATCCCCGTTGATGTCGAGAAATATCGCCAAACGTCCATAAATCATTCCACAAGAAATTATTGAGAATTGCGACTTCGGCTGACAGAATCGCACTGCGAGTTAATCCCAATTCTACATGCTCTCGCAGCAGATAAAAGACCGCCATATCCACAAATACACCACTAAAGCCGACTACACCAAAGCGAATGAATCGACCAATGTGTCCGAGAGATAAACGCAAGCGTAGTAAGTGTTGCAAATACTCTACATACTGTTTCCAAGTTACCTTACTTTCCCCCGCTTGACGCTCTTGAAACACATAACCCACTTCCCCAATCCAAGGGACTTTCCCTCGACCCAAGACTTCAATTAAAATTTTGTAACCCAGGGGACTCAGAGGACGACCGACTAAACATTGACGGCGTACCATAAAATAACCACTCATGGGGTCAGAAACCCGCCCGATGACTCCCGGTAAGAGGATTAAGCCAATCGTCTGAGCGCCACGGGATAAAAAGCGGCGGATAATACTCCAATCACTCACACCACCACCTTCAACATGGCGACTAGCCACAGCTAAATCGGCGCCCCGTTGGATCTCGCTCCATAGCGGCAATAACAGTTCGGGGGGATGCTGGAGATCCGCATCAATCACTCCCAAAACCTCTCCCCGCGCCACTTGCCATCCCCGAATTACGGCAGTAGAGAGTCCCCGTTCCTCAATCCGCCGCATGACTTGTAGCTGAGGATAATCTGCCGTGAGTTCCTGTGCCACTTTCCAGGTGTCGTCCGGACTATTATCATCGACGACAATGAGTTCATAGTCCCCCGCTAATTGGGAATCGAGTAATCGGCTCAATTGCTCGACAATCTGGGGAATATTCTTCGCTTCTTTGTACGTGGGAATAATTAGGGAAAACTGTAAGGGACGTTCTTTCGTTGTCGCTAAGACAGTGGTTACATCCGGAACCACAAAGGAACCGGACGGAACAGGGAGCAAGGAATTTGGGGGATTGACATTCATTAGCTGTTTTTTACGTTTGATCTAAGCAGCTTTATGGCATTTCGCGCAGCGAGTATGATGTAGTTTGCTTCTTTGCAGGAGCGAGTATAACAAATAACATAAGACGATCCAAGCCGTTAACGTTCATCTTTCTCACCGACTTATTGAGAACGTTGATAGAGGTGAACAGTGAATTGGTCTTCTTCCATTGTTCCCACCAGTGGCTGGGTTTCTACCAACTGGTATTGGGACTTTAAAGTGGTCTGGATGTTTTGTTGAAACTTCAATTTTTCGGCTTCTGTTTTGGGCTTTGACCATATCGGATCACCGCTATCTAACCAGAGTACACGAGAAAAGTTACCCGTTTGAGTATTCAAGGTTTTCTCTAATACCGGAGCCAGTTTCGCCGGGGATTGCGCCAATAAGGTGACGGGCAAATCTGGGGGAATATAATAGGCTAAACGGAGGACGTGACCCCAAGCCTGAGAATTCATAGCGATTAAGGTAGGAGTTGTCGGTTCTTGCTCGATGATGTCGGCAATTTGATGGAACATCCGGCGATCGCGTAATGTGAAATCCCCGATACTGATTACCAAATAGAACCCTAACACTATCGCGGCGGCGAGGGGTCGCCATTTTCCCATTGTCCGCTCAATCCAGGCGGCGATTAAGAGCAAGCATCCGGGTAAAATAAAGATCATCGATCGCCCCCAGCCAAAGCCAACGGTAAACTGACCTTTAAGGATATCCACCATTAACGCCAGAACAAGGGGAAAAATCCCTAAGAGTAACGCCACACCCAAAACCCTGTAGTGATGCTGACGCCACAGCCTGATACTACAGACAACCAAGAGTGCGATCGCGCCTATCCCAGCGATAGTAGCACTGACGACGGGTAAACTGGTAATCCAATCCCCCAACACTAAATGAATTCCTAGGGTTTGGGTTACTCCTTCTAGGTGTTTTCCCACCGTTTCTATCCAGGTTTGAGTCCCGCCAAACCGCTCTAAATCAGCATTCCGTAGCTGTTGTCGGGTTCCCCATAATACCCAAGGAATCGTTAATGTGATCCCCGCCGCAAACCGTAGTCCGTGTTGCCACCAATGTTGCCGATCTAACCATAAGACTAAAACAGCCAGAGCGGCAATAAAAAAGGCAAAGTAATAAAAGGTGAGGAACCCGGCGGTGATGGAACCAATGAAGACTAGATTCCATAAGAGTTTAGTATAGAGACTTGATCCCTCACCATCTTTGTGTTCTTTATCTGGAACCGTTAGCCTTTTGGGTTCAATCAATTCCAGCGCCGCCCAAGCACTAAGAATCACCCACAACAATAGTGGACCATACATGCGGACATTGAGTGAGTGAAAGAGATAATAAGCATTAGTGCCTAAAAGAGCCGCCAATAACAAACCGCCTTGATGACCCAGCAAACGACGACCTAAACCATAAGCGCTACCGATTGCACCGATACTGAACAGAACGTTCAAGCTGCGCGTCGCGGCTACCCCATTACCGAACAGTCGTAACCAAAGATGTTGACCCAGAAAAAATAGAGGCGGATGGGGTTCACCAGCTAATCCTTGGAGTAACTTTTTTAGAGTGGCTGGGATAGCACCGATACCGTTTTCTACCGGTAAACTTAGTAATGCTGTATACTCGGCTAAGGTAACAGGCAACTCCTTCGGCGTGGAATAGGACGTTTTTTGACCCGTAGACAGCAGCAGGGACAACACCTCGTCGTACCAAAATTCTCGGCTACTTAAGTTAACGAGTCTTAACAGTACTGCGATCGCGATCGCGATCAGTAATGCCCAAGAAAATGTCCGGGAGAGTTTAGAGAGGGGAAAACTTCGGCTCATCAGAGAGGGCGATAGACACAAGAGTAGGTTCTTTGCCAGTTTAATCGATCATTTGGCGGTATTTTTCTTTCGCTACATTAATCTTGACGAAAAAGGCGGGAGTGCAATCCATCCTCCCAGAGAGTTTATCGTGCGATCGCCTTCTCCCCTAGCTGACTTTTCACGGGAAGTCTGGAAACCGAGTTGGTAGGGGGATGAGTGATACCGAAGTTGCGTTCTATCATGTCTAGGAAAAGCGAAGCTATAGCGAGGAACGAGCGTCAGAATCTCACCAGATGCTTCGCCTCCCGGTTCCCTTGAGCAAGCGCGTTGGGTAAAAACCCTGTTACAACTTTGAGTATCGTTTAGCCCAACTCATCAATAGTTCTAAATTATTTCTAGGTTTTAAATTCACTAAAAGATACCAGTCTAGTCATTAGTCTGACTAAAAATGCCCAGCCGCGATCGCAGCTTCTTCTGGTTACTCAGTCCAACCCCAGTAATAGTCTAAGTCCTTGGACATAAATTTTTTCTGCTGTACTAATAAACTTGACAAGCGTCAAATCCTTACTGTTCCTTGTTTTTCCTCCCCTGTTTCCTAATCTCAACCTTCAATTTTCATTCTGCCCAACTACTTGGGATCGTTATAATCAGGGATGAAGTTGATCACTCATTTTACTGGTCAACTGAATAAATAGTATAAATAAAATGATTACAAAATTATCGCAATTGCTGGGTTTAGGATTAGCTATCAGTTTAAATCCTTTCTCCTTTCCTAATTTTAGACAGGCGGCGCTATCTCAATCAACCACTGAATTTAGAACCTTTATGGATTGGTGTCTCAATCAAGAGAAGCTGTCAAGAGGCGCTAAACATACTGTTCAGACTTTGCTCCGGTATGTCGAAACTAATGATTGTCAGCAAGCTGCTCAAGAAATCGCGATAATTTATGATCTCAATCTCGGCAGTAATAAAATAACAGATGTCAGCCCCCTCGCCGGACTTAACAATCTGTCTGAACTTGACCTCGGCAGTAATAAAATAACAGATGTCAGCCCCCTCTCGGAACTCAACAATCTGGCTGAACTTGACCTCGGTAGTAATAAAATAACAGATATCAGCCCTCTCTCAGAACTCAACAATCTGGCTGAACTGGATCTAGGTAGCAATCAAATCAGAGATCTAAGCCCCCTCTCCGGACTCACTAATCTTGCTGAACTTGACCTCAGTGAGAATCAAATAGAGAATCAAATAACCGACATAAGCCCTCTCGCCGGACTCACCAATCTGGCTGAACTTGACCTTAGTTTCAATAAAATAACAAACATCAGCCCCCTCTCCGGACTCACCAATCTGGCTGAACTCGACCTCAGTGAGAATCAAATAAGAGATCTAAGCCCCCTCGCCGGACTCAGCAATCTTTCTGAACTCGATCTCCGGGGTAATCAAATAAGAGATATAAGTCCTCTCTCCAGACTTGCCAATCTTTCTGAACTTGATCTCAGTGAAAATCAAATAAGAGATCTAAGTCCTCTCTCCAGACTCACCAATCTTTCTGAACTCTACCTCTGGGATAATCAAATAAGAGATCTAAGCTCTCTTTCCGGACTTGCTAATCTTTCTGTACTTGACCTTAGTGAGAATCAAATAACTGAGCTAAATTTCCCCTCCGGACTCACCAATCTTTCTCAACTCAATCTCAGTGGTAATCAAATAACCGATATAGATTCCCTCTCCAGATTGACCAATCTTTCTTCCCTCAATCTCCGTGATAATCAAATAACAGACATCAGCCCCATCGCCGAACTCACCAATCTTTCTTACCTCAATCTCCGGAATAATCAAATAACAGATGTAAGTTCCCTATCTGGACTGAAAAATCTTTCTGGACTATCCCTAATGGGTAATCCACTTGCTGAATTAAAGTGTCCTGTAGAGCCAGAATCTATTTGTATCTTTAGATAATCAATAGTTCAAGCTTCCGCCGGAAAGTCTAGTTTGTTAATTGTAGGGGCGGGTTTAGCCATTTAATGTTGGAATCCTACCGATAACCTCTCAGCAAAACCCGCCCCTCGTCATAAAAGGGAGGTAAGTAGGTCGGTGGAAATAAACCGAACGATGTTAAGTTCTGTGAATGTTCCTCAAACCCTTACAAATGACAAATGACAAATGACGTAGCTTGCTTCTCGCGAAGCGAGTATGACGATTTACGCCGTTAACTTTAATTGTCCTCACCTACTTATAAGTAGCGAATGTTACCATTTGGGAGGATTTTGGGTCGAGCCGTATAGCGTCGTTGCCGCTAAGTTTATCAACCATGATAAACCAAGGAACATTGATCTGTTCCGACAATAGTGTATTATACTTTTTGTCAGCATAATATATTCCCAATAATTAGCCAAGCTGAATTGTCATTAAATGTTGACATTTGCCCCATTTAAGCTTGACAAAATTTAGGAGTTAAGCAATAGGAATGCTGATGCTCATTTCTATTTACAAAAAATAAACAAAAAATATTAACTAATTTAAATAATTGTGAATTCGTAAAATACAACACGATTTTTCTGATACAAATAAACCTAGGAAATATTTCTTATGGCAAACGCAAGTTCACGCTTATAGAGTGTAGAAGGTGCTGATATGAACGAAAAGACTTACAAATTGGAATCTGAACTGAAAACGTTGAACCACGTCTATCAAACCTTGTCTGAAGTCAATCCTCACATGAATGATGAGAGTTATGGACTCAAATCTCTGGGATTAAGGAACCTTGGTCATCTGTATCACAATCTCCCGGTTCCCCAGCTTATTGAAGAAGCCCTAAAACGGCATGAAGGCGTTCTCGCTGCTAATGGCGCTCTTTGTGTGGAAACAGGCAAATACACCGGACGTTCTCCGGCGGATAAATTCATCGTTGATGAGCCGGGATTGCATGAGGAAGTGAACTGGAATAAAGTCAATGTTCCCATATCACAGGAAAAATTTGACTTACTCTATAAACAGATGTTGGCTTATTTGCAAGGCAGAGATCTGTTTATCTTTGATGGGTATGTCGGCGTTGATCCGCAATACCGCCTAGGTGTACGAGTTGTTAACGAACTCGCCTCGCAAAATTTGTTTGCCCATCAAATGTTCCTCCGCCCCACCCCAGAGGAACTGAATACCCATAACCGTGAACTAACCATCATTGCGATTCCTGGTTTACAGGGAGACCCAGAAATTAATGGTATCCATAGTGAAGCCTTTATTGTCGTCAGCTTTGCCAAACGGCTGGTTTTGATTGGTGGTTCGCGCTATGCCGGTGAAATCAAAAAATCGGCATTCTCATTCATGAATTATCTGATGACGAAGCGCGATGTTCTGCCCATGCATTGTTCCGCCAACATGGACAAAAAAGGGAACACCGCGTTATTCTTTGGACTTTCGGGTACGGGAAAAACCACCTTATCAGCTGATCCTACCCGGCATCTAATTGGGGATGACGAACATGGATGGTCAGAACGGGGTATCTTCAACTTTGAAGGAGGTTGTTACGCCAAAACCATTCGGCTGTCGCGGACGAATGAACCCCAGATTTGGTCAGCGGTTCGCTTCGGGTCAATGATGGAAAACGTGGTGCTTGACCCAGAAACCCGCATTCCCAACTATGATGATGGTCGCCTCACTGAAAACACACGAGTCGCGTATCCGGTCGATTATATTCCTAATTGTGTCATTCCGGGGATCGGTGGTCATCCCGGAACCGTCATTTTCCTCACCGCAGATGCTTTTGGAGTATTACCCCCGATTACCAAGCTGACCAATAATCAGGCAATTTTCCACTTTATGTCGGGTTACACCAGCAAACTCGCGGGTACAGAACGGGGAATTACTGAACCTCAAGCCACATTCTCCGCTTGTTTCGGTCAACCGTTCCTTCCTCTGTCGCCAACTGTCTACGGCGAGATGTTATTTGAACGACTGGTTAAATATGATGCCAATGTCTATTTAGTGAATACTGGGTGGACAGGTGGACCTTACGGCGTTGGCACACGTATCCGGATTCAAGACAGTCGTGCGATGGTTGCAGCGGCGTTAAGTGGGGAGTTGGAAAAGGTGCAATACTATCACCATCCCATCTTCAAGATCTTAGTGCCAAAATCAGTTCCCGGTGTTGACAGCAGCATTCTCAATCCCCAAAATACCTGGAGTGATCCCCAAGCCTACGAGACACAAGCGAAGGATTTGGCGAAACGATTTGTGGAAAACTTTAAGAAGTTTCCCAATGCGCCGCGTGAAGTGAAGGAAGCAGCACCTGTTTTTGAGTAACTGTTTCGATGTCTGGTTACAACAACCTTTACTGATACTGATTACGGTAGGGTTGTTGGGGACAAGAACTAATCCTATAACGTGTAGAGACATAGCCTGCTACGTCTCTACATTTCCATTTAGGTCTGTAGGGGCGGGTTTTACCGATAAAGTTTTGGAAAAAACCGATAACCATACTAAACCCGCCCCTATAGGGGAAGTATGTAGAGATGCATAGCCTTCCAGAGTTGAGGAAACCCTAGCGTGAGAGATCGCTGGGGCACATAGAAGGACTAGACTTCACTAGATTATCACAAAAAAATGATGGTTGAGATCTACCGCTCATCTGTTCCCATACCGTTGAGCAGAGCTACAAAGGACTCATTTGCCCGTAGATTATCAAAATCTGAGTCAGTTTGGGCTAAGGTGAGATATTCACTCGGATTCAGGCGAATCGCTGCTTGTAAACTCGTGATCGCACTCTCCTGATTTCCCAGTAAGGCATAGCAACAGGCTTGGTTGTACCAGGCGTATTCGTCTTCTGGATCAGAGTCTAATACTTGGTCATAACTCGCCACAGCTTCAAGATATCGAGCCAGTTTCCGCAGCAGTTCCCCTCGATGGTACCAACTCCAAGGATCAGTGGGTTTGATCTCCAACGCCCGATCATAGCTAGCCAAGGCGTCTTCTAAGCGTCCCCAATGTCGCAGGGAATCTCCCCGTCGATACCACGCCCAATAATCATCCGGTCGGGTTTCTAAGGCTTTTTCATAACTGGCAATTGCCTCTCCATACCGCGCCAAATGACGCTGGGCGTCACCTAAGCGATACCAACTCCAGTAATCGGTTGGTCGAAGCTTCAGGGCTTCCTCAAAGGAGGTAATCGCTTCCTTGTACCAATCCAAATCTTCTAGGGCGACCCGTCCCCGATTGTACCAAGCCCAATAGTCATCGGGTCGAGTATCCAGGGCGTGATCATAACTTGCGATCGCGTCTTCGTAACGTTGTAATTCTCGTAGTACCGTGGCGCGTTGACACCAACTCCAGTAATCGGTGGGCTTTTCGGCTAAAGCTTGGTCATAACTGCTTAACGCTTCCGAGTAGTATCCCAACGCATCTAAAACATCGGCTCGCCAGTACAGCGCCCAAAAATCATGGGGCTTGTAGTCCAACGCCCGATTATAGCTGATCAGTGCCTCTTCATAGCGTCCTTCATCTCGCAATCCATGCCCTTGATTTAACCAATCTCTATAGCTATCAGGTCTGCACTCTAGCACTCTGTAGATAGTATGGGCAGGTGTCTGCCGCATCGATAATTTTGTACTCATAGTTTAATCTTGAAATTCTGTAACAGATAGTGAAGTGGTGATGAATAATCAATGACATAAGAGATAAGACTAATGACCACTGACATAAGACAAATCGCTCATGTTACCCACACCACTGCTAATTTATCGACAAAATGGGGAAGAAATCATCCCCAAGCGATTGCCGATTAACCCACGCACCTGTGATATCGCCACGGATTTAATCACCTGTTTCCGGAAGGCGGTGGGTCATACCCAAGGTGAACTCAAGAGCCAGCTTTCTGAATTAGAAGGGGATAGTCCTGATTATCGCCTTAAACGGGGACTGGCACATCTGCTCAAAAATAATTTCAGTACCTTTGAAATTGTTAGCCCCCTGGAACCAAAAGAACTGCGACAACGAGTCTTTACCCTATCTGCCAAATCTCTCCCCTGTCGCGCTGCTACGGAAGCGACTCTGGAAACCCTCAGTAGTACGCTTACTCAAGAATTACATCAAGAGGTGCTACCGTCGCAAATTAGAACAGGGCTTTATGCGGATTTGCCAGAAAATCGGATTTTGACCCAGTTTGATGATCCCGCGCCGGAAGCCTTGCTACACCGTTACAACTTATCTCAAGTTCAGGGGATTTTCTACAAAGCCTCTGAGATGATTCTCAATGCTCATCGGAATGTACCGGGGGAATATAAACTACTGTTTCGTTATTTAAAGTTATTTGGCTTAATGACCTATATCGAAGGCGATGCGGATCATGGGTTTACGATTACTATTGATGGACCAGCGAGTTTATTTAAAACCAGTACCCGCTATGGACTCGCGATCGCGAAACTGATTCCGGCTCTACTCCATGTTACTCGTTGGAGTCTCAAAGCCACGTTACAAATGCGTGATCCCTACACGGGAACGTGGAAAACTGGACGATTTTGCCTCAATGATAAGTGTGGGTTGGTGACTCATTATCCCCCTGGTAAGCCTTACGACAGTATGATTGAGGCATCCTTTGCCAACCGTTGGGACTCGCTGAAAACAGAGTGGATTCTGGAACGAGAAGTAGATTTGGTTCCGATTCCGGGGAGTGTGATGATTCCGGATTTTCGGTTGGTGCATCCCGATGGGCGAGATATGTTGTTAGAAATTGTTGGGTTTTGGCGTCCCGACTATCTGCAAAAGAAATTTTCTCAAGTCCGGCGGGCGGCTTGTGATAATTTGATTTTGGCAATTTCTGAGCGACTTAATTTGGATAAAGCTGGGGTTAAGCTGGAACGTGTGCCAGCCCAAATTATTTGGTTTAAGGATAAGTTATCACCCAAGGCGGTACTAGAGGTATTAGATCAATGAACGGTGATCACCGTAGGGGCGCACCGACGTGCGCCCCAGTATGCAAGGCTTGCGCCCCAGTATGGTTCCCGGTTACGGCGTCATGGTTCCAGGGTATAGCAACCGCCAAGGCGGTTAGACAGATCATTGATGTAGAGAGGCGCCATGGCGCGTCTCTACCCATGGAAATCGGGAATATCCCTATATCTGGAAAAGGATGATTATAATAAGTTGAAAGCGAGGAAAACTTCAAACCCAAGTTAGCTGCTTGGGGACAGCGAGAAGGAACAATTAAGAACAACGGGTGCATGGATACCTACTAAATGTTTATAGTCTGATACATTCACGGCGTTAATGCAGACAAGTTCAGGATCATCAGGAGTGCCATACCGATTTGAGGCGGATGCTGATAGCCTCAATTATCCAGTTCTATCACTACAGAACAGATAGGTTGATTGTTTACTAATAAGTAAGTTTATGGCTCTGATGAACGTAAATATGATGAGTATGCGGTTGTGTTTGGTTAGTGGGTTAGTGATTAAGCTGGGCGTTGGTATCTTTTTCAACCCAGTGTCGGCTCAGATTATCCCGGATGCTACCTTGGGGAGTGAAGGGTCTCGCTTTATCGAAGGTGTAGATATTGATCGGATTGAGGGTGGAGCAGCGCGAGGGGTCAATTTGTTCCACAGCTTTACTGAGTTTAATGTATTAGACGGACAACAGGTTTATTTTGCCAATCCTGGGGGGATTGAGAATATCCTGAGTCGGGTAACGGGGGGGAATGGTTCAACTATTTTCGGGACGTTGGGGGTATTGGGAAATGCGAATTTATTTTTAGTGAATCCCAATGGGATTGTGTTTGGACCGAATGCGCGGCTGGATGTGGCGGGTTCCTTTGTGGCTTCGACGGGGAATGGGTTTAATTTTTCGGATGGGAGTAGTTTTAGTGCGACGAATCCCGAAGCGCCGCCGTTGTTGACGATTAATGTTACTCCGGGGTTGCAGTATGGGGCGAGTCAGCCTCAAGCCGAGATTATTAATCAGGGAAATTTAAGGGTAGGGCAAGATTTTACTTTAGTCGGGAATCGTCTCACGTTGTCGGGTCAGCTAGAAGCGGGGAGGGATTTAACCCTGTTGGCAACGGATACGGTAGAGATTCGAGATAGTGTGAGTAATCCGTTCATTGCTGAGGCGGGTGGTGAATTGGTGGTGCAGGGGAATCAGGCGGTTGATATTTTTGCGTTGAATCATCCCGATAGTGGGTTGTTTTCCGGTGGGGATATGGTGCTGCGTTCCGCTAATCCTGTAGGTGGCGATGCTCATTACTGGAGTGGGGGAAGTTTTCGGATTGAGCAGTTGGATAGTAGTTTGGGGAGTTTGTCAAGTCCTAATGATCCGGTGATTCGGGCGAGTGGGGATGTCAGTTTTGATAGTTATACGGGGGCTTCCTTACATATTTTCGCGGGTGGCAGCGTCACGGTTACGGGTGGTATCACGATTAATGATGTGGACGATACTAATGGAATTCAGGAGACGGTTACTCTCTCTGATGGGACAACAGTAGTAGAAATTGATGGTAAGACGAAACCAACGCTGGATATTCGGGCGGGAACAACTGCGTTTGGTACTCCTGGAAATCCTGACAATGTTAACGTTAATAATCCTCCAGGTATTAACGGAACTGGGACAAGCGCGGATATCACGATTGGAGGCAATGTTACTAATAATAATGGAGGAACAGTCTTTTTAACTAATCAGTATCAGCCTAATCCTGCATTGGTAGCAGGGGATATTAAAGTTGGCGATATTTCGACGAGCAGTTTTAGCGGGGATGGTGGTTCCATAACAATTGATGCTCGTGGGGAGATCACTACAGGCAATTTGAACTCATACTCGTCGTCAGGCAATAGTGGGAATGGGGGAGATATTACTCTATCTACTACCAATGGCAACATTACCACTACAGGCACTGTGTACTCGTACTCATCCTCAAACTCAGGCAATAGTGGGAATGGGGGAGATATTACTCTATCTACTACCAATGGCAACATTACCACTACAGGCACTTTTTTCTCAGACTCATCCTCACAGTCAGGCAATAGTGGGAATGGGGGAAACATCACCCTCTCTGCTACTAATGACATTACTATTGGGGATTTTTTGTTATCGTACTCATCCTCCTTGTCAGGCAATAGTGGGAATGGGGGAGCCATCACCCTCTCTACTACCAATGGCAAGATTACTACTACAGGCACTTTTTTCTCAGACTCATCCTCACAGTCAGGCAATAGTGGGAATGGGGGAAACATCACCCTCTCTGCTACTAATGACATTACTATTGATAATTTTTTGTTATCGTACTCATACTCAAAGTCAGGCAATAGTGGGAATGGAGGAAACATCACCCTCTCTGCTACTAATGGCAACATTCAAATTGTTAAAATAAACTCATTTGGGTCATTTTCGTACTCAGAAAAAGGGGATAGTGGAGGTGGAGGTTCAATTAATCTCAGTGCAAAAGAGGGGGATATTCTAGGAGGTGACCGTTTATTTATTGATTCCTTTTCTGTCTCTGGACAAGAATTAAAATCCGCGAAGAATGGTGGGGACGTTACTATAAAAGCTCAAGACAATGTAAGCAATCTAGAGATAAACACCATTTCTTCTAGTGCAGACGGTGGCAAGGTTAAGGTAAGTGGCTTTGGAGATTTATCCCTTACCCATACAAACATTACTACTGGGCGTGATTTTAGGTCACCGCCAGATGATAAAAATCCATCAATTGAATTCCAAGTTGATAAGAAAGGCTCTTCGGGGAATGTCACTGTTACCAGTACAGGAAATCTCACATTCAACCATAGTCGGATTAATGGTGACACCCAAGGCAGCGGTTCCGCTGGGAATGTCATAATCGATAGCCCTAATTTAGTCACGTTCAATAATTCTAGTCAAATTAGCAGTAATACCAGCAGTAAAGGACAAGCAGGCAATATTCAGATTAAGGGAGATCAGGTACTTCTAGATAACAGTACAATTTCTAGTGCTGTGAACTCAGGCGATGCCAAGGATGCTGCTGGCACTATTACAGTGGAAGCCGGAACCATCGAGATGCGTAATGATGCTATGGTGAAAGCTGACAGCAACAGTACTGAGTCTGTCCCCGGCGAGATTACCTTAAGTGCTACAAATCAGATCTCAATTCAGAATAGCCAAGTTACTAGTGATAGCCAGAACAATGGCTCTGGATTTGGTGAGGTCAAAATTGAGGCTACGCAAGGGTCTATTTACCTAGATCAGGCGACAGTGAGTTCCCAAAATACGGGTTCTGCCTTTGCTGGTGATATATTTATCAATGCCAGCGATGAACTCTCGATAGACAATAGTACAATCTCGGCAGATGGATATTTTGGGCGCATTTTTGTTGGGTTTAGTTCCAGTCAAGATTATAACGATACAGGTATTCGTCCTCAAGCGATCGCGATTGATAACAGTAAACTAACAACTACAAATGCAGTTATTAATGGCGCTAAGAAGGCAGGAAATATCCTGTTAAGAGCCACTGACAACACTTCGATTGAAAACAACAGCAGCCTTTCTACTTTCACTGTTGACTCAGCTCAAGGTGGAGATATTGAGATCAAGACTGGCTCTCTTTCGCTCACTAATTCCCAACTTAATGCAACAACTAGCGGTACAGGTAGAGCAGGAGATGTAATTGTAAATGCTTCCGAGTCAGTAGAAATTAATGGTACTTTAACCGAGGGGGAAAATAAAGGGCGAGGTGGTATTCTTACAGAAGCTACTGATGATGGTAACGCAGGCGGTGTCACGATTAATACTCAACAGTTATCTATCGAGCAAGAAGCGCAAGTTGCCGCTAGTAGTAAAAATGGTTCTGGCACAGCCGGTGATGTCGATATCACGGCTAGCACCGTTACTCTAAATAATGGTGAAATCACCGCCGAAACTGATGCTGGAGGCACTGGCAACCCAGCCAATATAACCCTGCGAAACTTAAATAGTCTAAACCTTAGTAATAACAGCAGCATTTCTGCCTCCACTCAGACGGGTCAAGCTGGTAGTGTCACCATCAACGACGAGGAAAATCCTGCTGCTTCAGTTACCCTCAACAACAGCAGCATATCAGCACAGGCAACTGGGGATGGAGGTAACGCTGGCGATGTCACGATTAACGCCGAGACTCTCTTCCTAAACAATGGAAAAATCACGGCAGAAACCAGAGGCAATGGACAAGGCGCCAACATCACCCTGAATCTCACAGATTGGTTGCGCCTAGAGAATGAAAGCCTCATCTCTGCCGAAGCCTTTGGCGATGCCGATGGCGGTAACGTCACCATTAACCTAACCACCAACCGTGGCTTCCTCTTTGCCCTACCATCCAACAGCAACGGTAGCGATATCATTGCTAAAGCCGCAGGGGGTACTGGCGGCAACATCACCATCACTGCCCCCCTGGGTATCTACGGCATCGAAGAACGGAAAGCTATAGACGGCAACCGCACGAATGATATTGATGCCAGTTCTGAGTTTGGTGCCCCAGGTCAAATCACCATCAATTCCCTGGTGATTGACCCCAGCCAAGGACTAATCGAACTCCCCACCGACACCGCCGCCCCCCAACTCGACCAAACCTGCTCCCCAACCGGAAGCGGAAATAATGAATTTACTGTAACTGGACGCGACGGACTCCCCCCTAGCCCCACCGATATTCTCACCCCAGAACAACCGCTAGCCGACTTAGGTACACCCATCAACAGCACCACCACCCAGCCAACCCCAACCCCAACTCCCCCTGCTTCCCCCAAATCCATCGTAGAAGCCCAAGGCTGGATTATTGACGAACAGGGTAACATTACCCTTGTCGCCAATGTACCAACCGCCAATTCCCAGGGAGCATGGCAACCTCAAGTATCCTGTCAGGGAGGGCGCTAATGTCCAAATCCCAACCAACCCGCCGCCCAAAACTGCACAAACTCCTGTGCTACGTTGGCATTGGTCTCAGCCTCACCCTGCTGAAACTCTACCTAGACTGGACTCCCGCTACCGCCATTGTCCCCCAGACAGACAACCTGACATCAAATACGACTCATGTAACCTCTCCCCCAGCCCCTCTCCTACAAGGAAAGGGGAGTCAAACTCCCCTCTCCCTCTTCCAACAAGGCAAAACCCACTATCAAGCCGGACAATTTGCCGCCGCCCTAGACGCTTGGCAACAAGCTGCTGCTGCCTACCAGACTCAAGGAGAACCCCTCAACCAGGCAATGACATTGAGTAACCTGGCACTCGCCCATCAGGAATTGGCACAATGGAACCAAGCCAATCACGCCATGGCTCAAAGCTTCGCCCTCCTAGACACCATCCCCCCCAACACCCCAGAACGTCTCCGGGTGCAGGCACAAACCCTCAACACCCAAGGCACTCTGCAACTGGCTCAAGGACAAGCCGAAGCCGCCCTGAAAACCTGGCAGCACGCCACCCAACTCTATAGCCAAATCCCCGACGAACCCGGCATCATTCGCAGCCAAATTAACCAAGCCCTCGCCCTGCGAGCCTTAGGGCTATACCGTCGCGCCCGCAACACCCTAGAGCAACTCGAAACCACCTTACAAACCCAACCCGACAATCCCCTCAAAGCCGCCGCTTACGCCAATTTAGGTAACCTACTCCGCTCCCTCGGTAGCCCCGAAGCCCAGGAAACACTCCAGAAAAGTCTAGATATCGCCCGCACCCTCAACTCCCCCGCTGACATCAGCGCCGCCTTACTCGGCTTAGGCAACACCGCTCGTTCCCAAGGGCAGAATGAGCGAGCCATCGACTACTATCAAAAAGCCGCTGCCAGCGCGATTTCCCCCAATGCACAATTTGAAGCATCCGTCAATCAACTCGACCTACTCCTGGTAACAAACCAAAGGCAACCCGCCACTACCTTAATCCCTCAACTCCAGGAACTCGCCCAGCACCTACCCACCACCCGCCCCGCCATCTATGCCCAAATCCACTTTGCCCAAACCCTCACCCACCATCAAACTCAACTGAACCCCACCCTATCTGCCCCAGAAATCGCCCAGATTCTCGCCCACGCCCAACAGCAGGCGCAACACCTCAAAGACACCGTAGCCGAATCCTATGCCCTCGGCTACCTAGGACACCTCTACGAAACAGCCCAACAATGGCAGGACGCCGAACGCCTCACCCGACAAGCCTTGGCACAAGCCAAAATTCCCCCAGAAGTCGCCTATCAATGGCAGTGGCAACTGGGACGACTCTTAAAAGCCCAGAATAAACCCCAAGTCGCCACCAAAGCCTACACCAGCGCCTATAAAACCCTAAAACTCCTGCGAGGAGACTTAGTTGCCGCCAACCCCGATATCAAATTTACGTTCCGAGACGAAGTTGAACCCGTCTATCGGGAACTCGTAGACTTGCTCCTATCCCCTCAACAGCGAACCCATCAAAGAGACATCAAAGAGAACCTGGAACAAGCCCGTGAGGTGATCGAGGCACTCCAGGTAGCAGAACTAGAAAACTTCTTTCAATCCGCCTGTTTGGATTCAACGGTACAAGTTGACCAAGTAGTCGATGAAAAAGACCCAACGGCTGCCATTATCTACCCGATTGTACTCAAAGACCGCATCGAAGTCATCCTCAAGTTACCGGGCAAAGACAATCTGGTTCATTATCGCTCCCCTGACTTATCCTGGGAAAAGGTGGAAACCACTGTAAAACGATTCCGCAGCAATCTCCAAGATCCCTTCACCAACCCAGCTATCAAAAAGGATGGGCAAACCCTCTACAACTGGTTAATCAAACCAGCACGCCCCTACCTGGAAAGCCAGGGGATCAAAACCCTAATTTTTGTCCTAGATGAACCCCTGCGAAATATTCCCATGGCAGCGCTTTACGACGGGGAAACCTATCTGGTTCAAACCTATGCTACTGCCCTATTAATGGGGCTAGAAGTACGGGATTCTCATCGGCTAGAGCGAAACCGGATGGATGTACTCGCCGCCAGTCTAACTGAACCACCGCCAAAGGAGGGTAACTTCGCCAAGTTAGACAAAGCCAATGACGAGTTAGACAAAATCAAAGCCGCAGGCATTCCCGTTACCTTCATCCGAGACGAAGATTTCACCAAAACCGCATTAGAACAACGCCTAGAGCGCTCGACTTTCGATATCGTACACCTAGCCACTCACGGTCAATTTGGAGAAAAGCCAGAAGACACCTTTATTCTGGCGGCTGACGGGAAGATCCCCTTAGAACAATTTAGCCAATTATTTCGCCGCCAACAGTCCACCACAACCCAAGGGATTGAACTCCTCCTGCTCAGTGCCTGCCGCACCGCCACAGGCAGCAATCGAGCCGTATTGGGAATTGCCGGAGCCGCGATTCAGGCAGGAACCCGCAGTGCGATCGCGTCTCTCTGGAGTTTGGATGATCAATCCAGTGTTACCTTTACAGAAGCCTTCTACCAACACTTAGGACAACCGGGAGTGTCTCGCGCCGAAGCCCTACAACTAGCGCAACAGGCGATGTTACAAAACGCCGACTACCAAGCGCCCCTCTTCTGGGCTGCCTATGTCTTAGTCGGAAGTTGGTTTTGAGTGATGAGCCTTAGGTTCGGTGATCGCTATTTTGAGCCTAATAGCTTGTCATATTCCGCGTGTGTTCCGATCCAAAACCAAACTAGATCATTATCCTGTTTGACTGCAATCGCTCTGTAGTTTAACGTAATCGCGAAAGTCCTCACCCTCAGCGTTAGCAGGGTGAGGATGGACAGCGGGAAATTGAGGAACGAAATTTCCTATCATAAATTTCCAATCTTCTGGATAATCTTACCTTAAATAATATATATTGGTAAGAGGAGGTGGAAGTAATGCGACATCAAGCCGTCAAAGTCAGGCTATATCCGACAACTGAACAACAAGTGATATTAGCTCAACACTTTGGTTGCGCTCGTTGGTGGTGGAATCATGCACTCAATCTGTGCATTGAAACTTACAAGGCGACGGGCAAAGGCTTGACTCGTTCTGCATTGAATGCCTTTTTACCTAAACTCAAAAAACAGGAGGATACTGAATGGCTATCTGAATGTTATTCCCAAGTTTTGCAAGCTACCACACTAAATCTGGTCACTGCCTATAAAAATTTCTTTGATGGTAGAGCTAGATACCCAAGGTTCAAGGCTAAAAGAAATAAGCAATCAATCCAATATCCCCAATCGGTCAAGATTATAGATAGTTGCCTCAAGTTTCCGGGTCGTGTTGGCGTGGTTAAAGCTAAAATACACCGACCAATTAAAGGAACAATCAAGACGGTAACGGTGAGCATGACGCCATCGGGAAAGTATTTTGCATCCGTCTTGACCGATCTAGAAGGAGATAACCCGCCGACTAACACCGATGGCAAAGTAGCTGGGATTGATTTAGGGTTAAAAGATTTCGCCATTGTTAACGATGGGGTCAAGACCTCTAAGTTTGCCAATCCTAAGCACCTAGCCAAACATGAGCGCAACCTTAAGCGGAAGCAACGAAAATTAGACAGAAAGGAGAAGGGAAGCAAATCAAGAGATAAAGCCAGGAAACTGGTAGCTAGGGTTCACGAGCGTGTTAGCAATGTTCGTCAAGACTACCTGCATAAGCTATCCAGAAAGCTTGTTGACGAAAACCAAGTCATCGTAGTCGAAAGCTTGAATACTAAGGGCATGGTTCGGAACCATAAACTAGCCAAAGCAATTTCTGATGTTGGCTGGGGTATGTTTGTCAATTTTCTATCGTACAAGCTCGAAAAAGAGGGCAAGGTACTGGTAGAAATTGACCGATGGTTTCCCAGCTCTAAACTCTGCTCAAACTGCCATTATCAGGTAGACGAGATGCCCTTAGAAGTTAGGTCATGGACTTGTCCTAGCTGTGGCACTCACCACGATAGAGACGGTAACGCTTCAGCAAATATCAGAGCGGAAGGCATCAGAATTCTATCGGTCTCAGGGACTGGGACTGCTGCTGATGGAGGGGATGTGAGACCGAAGCTTGGGCGTAAGTCTAAGCTGACGCAATCCCCTGTGAGATCAGAAGCTCAGGCTTCTACGAAGTAAGCCTGAGCAGTTCACATTATAGTGATTGCCACTAAGGTTAGGACATCGTGAACGGCTGAAATCGCCATGACTGGGTTGGGCTAGTATAGTTTTAATCTAATATAGAGGATTAAGTTGAGTAACAGCCGCATCAGCAACCTCTTCTAGCTTAAAATAGTCCAACAGACTCATCCAAGCCTCTGCATGGACAGAGCGATACAAAGCTAGCTGCGTCAGCGCGTCCTGAGAAATATCATGCTCTAAATACGCCCTATATTGCTCGGATTCGGGTAAAGTTTCTAGTTGCCGAACCAACTCAGAACTCGCTTCCACCCGTTCCACCCAACCACTAACCCATGGGTTTCTTGAGCGTTCCTGCTCATCGCACAGGACTTGGAAATACCACTTGTACTGTTTGCCCACTTCTAAAGGCGGTTTAGTCTCCGGCAATTTCACGCTAACAATCCCCGGCGCATCCGGTAACGCCATCGTTTGGTCGAGAACAAGGCGTTGATTTTGATCAAATAGCACAAATCTGGCTTGAGTCTCCGAACGACGCCAAGGCAAGTAAAACCAAAACGTGGGATACTCAGCAACCGTCGTCTCCAGATTTTCCGTCGAGACTAGAGCAGTTAATGGCTGGCTAGTCCCAGAGAAACAGAATTCATCCCGAACCGCTGTACCCCGCGCTCGCCCCGAGGGACTTCCTTGTTTGCGCTCCCGGCGAAACAAATTCACAATCCGCTCTCCCACCGACTGCGCCTGGGCTGGGGGACTGTCGAAGGGTTGCACAGACAGGGAAAGCACCGTACTGAGGATCAAAATCAGGACAGATTTGCGATCGCGTGATAACCAGCTCATCTCCATTAACTCCTAACTCTACATTGATGTCTAAGCTTGTCGCCGTCGATAGGTCAGATAACCCACACCGCCTCCAGTCACCACGATGGCGATCGCTGGAGGTACCAACGGCACCCAACCACTCTGGCTGACAAGGATGAGGTAGCATGCACCATACAAACCGACCAGTGTACCGACAGCACCAGCAGCCCCTCGCCCCAACGAGCGAGAACAAAACCAGATAACCAAACCCCCAACCGTAGACCAGCCAAAAATCCACAAGGTTTCGCCCCAAAGCGGGAACCACCAAATTAAGGGACGCTCATCTAATACTGCACTAATAATTTGGCTAGCCATCTGAGCTTGCACCATCACTCCCGGCATATTACCGTAAGGAGTATTCCAAAGGTCAGCACTTTTATCCGCCAGATCCGTGTAACCAATAATCACAATCCGGTCTTGAATATCTGCGGCAGATACCTTGCCATTGAGAACATCCTCTAGGCTAACCGTTGGCGCAAACTGGTTAGGGTCACCTTTGTGGGCGCGGTAGTTGAGTAAGGTTTGATAGCCCCGTAGTTTATTATCCCTTTCTTGATAAGGACTGCCAATTCCCCGCAGTTGCGGAATTGCCGTCTCGCCCAACTGCATATCTCGCACATAGTACCCTTCACCATTTAGTGGAGAGGTATAAGAAATCCCTTCTGCGTCCAGATACTTACGAGCCAGAACTAAGTTCAATGCCACTTCCGTATTGCAAAACCGGTCGGGTTCCTTCAATAGCAAGTGACGGCGCACCATTAGCTCATCATCTTCAGAGACATCATTAAATCCAATACGCTCCATCGGAATCTCCCTGGGCGGAGGATTACCCTGTCTCGGGTTACCCTGTTCATCGTCATAACTCGCTTTACAAAGCGCAATCAGGTTCTGCGTTTGCCGAAAACGCTCCGCTAACTCTGGCTGTGCCTGAAAATCTCGGTAAAAATCTAAGCCAATCAGTCGGGGTTGATGTGCCGATAACCGAGCTAACACTTCATCGAGAGCTTTGTCTGGAACTGTGCCAATTCCGGGCTGATAACGCTCCTTAATTATGTCTTGCCGGAGTGCCTCACTACTGGCAGCATCCACCTCAACGATTAAAAAACGCTCATCTTGGGCTTCACTGGGACGTAACCGCATTAACTGATCATAGACTCTCAGTTCAGCCGACTCCATCCCCCCCAAAAACCGAGCCACAACCATCAGCACCGAAACGACAGCACTCGTCAACACCACCGAACGCCGCTTAATTTTGCGATAGGGCAGTTCTCGGCTAAATTTCAGGTAATCGAGTTGCAGCGCCGTGGGCTTCGGTTGCTTGTCGGCTGATTCCTGCAACCATTGCTCAGAGGCGACTAAATCTTTTCCCCGCAGTAAAAAGCTATCATCCCGCCCCTTTTGTGCCCACTCCATCGCCTTCACCAGCAACCGAGTGTGAGTGCGTGTATAGTCCGGATCACTATCTAGCGTCCGGATTAATTCGCCAAAATTGGGTAGAAATTCACCGCCGTGCTGACGGAAATCAATCCAGTGGGCGTTCTCTAAAGCCAAGGGAAGTTCGGCTGTGGCTGTTTCTTGATGCAAGATGGCAACCGTTCGTTTATTCAGCGTCTGGGCATAAGCTAACTCCTTAGCCACATCAGCATCGTTAACAAAAGGAAGAGAAATCACCGCGACAATTGTATTAGCTCGTTCAATACCCTTAGCCCGTTCAATACCCTGATCAATAACTAGCTGCAAAGCAATGCTGTCATTTCCTGAAGCTCTATCCTGGGGCAAGTCCGCTTGGGTAGAAATACTTTCCTGGTCAAACCACGTCGTTTTACCCTGCATCTGTAACGCATCATTCAGCTTACGCACGAAGTCTGAGTCAGCATCAGAATAGGAAATAAACACATCATGGGACACTTCGGGTGGCTGTCGCAGACTTTCAGTGATAAATTCTTCGTGCCACGCTGTTGGCTGATGTTGAGTCCTCTTTTTCGCCACCTGCAACCAAGCTTGAGCATGACGCAGATTATAATCCCGCAGCAAAATACTGGAGTTGCGGTTCTGCTGCTGCCACTTGAGCGCCTTAGCTAAGAAAATCTTATGCTCGTAGTAGTACACTGCCTCCTGATCCAGTATTTTGATCAGTTGACTTTCATCAAGCCGATAATCTTCTTCCTGTAGATTATCAGTCAGATCAATATAATGTAACGAGCGCAATTCTGGCGGGATTTGCTCCGGCTCAACAGGACTCACTAGCACAGGGATAATCCGTTTATTCAGCGCTAAAGCATAGTTTAATTCTTGCTGACAGTAGGTAGAGTTCAGGGAGTCAGGTGAGAGCAAATAGACTAAGTTATCTGCTTGGGCTACACCCTGCTTAATCGCTGCCTCAAAGGTTTCTCCTGTTTGAATATCAGCGGTATTCGTCCAAACCGTAAATCCTGCACGCCACAGACTGGTGCGAATCTGCCGCATCACTGCCTCATTTTCGTAGGCATAGGAGAGGAACACCTGACTCATCAGGTTATAGGCATTTTTGATACTTTCGCTGATAAACTCACAGTGTAAATCAGTTGGAGTGCAGGGGGGCTGCTCGTCTTTAAAGCGCACCTTAAGCCATGCTTCGGCTTGCTGTCGTTCCTTGCCAATGAGCAAATGTTGTGATCCCTTGTGCTGCCGTTCCCAGGCTAGTGATTTATCCAAGAAATACGTGTGCTGATGTACGTAATCCTTGTGCCTTGCCAACAGTTCTAGTAGTCCGGAGAACGACTGCTCAAAGTCGTCAATTCCCTCACGACAATACACCCAATTAATTTTGCCAATTGTCGGATGCATATTGGGAAAGCTCGAATGCAGTCCCTTTGCTTGGTAAGCATCCCAATCAGCATCCGTTCCTTGGGGATACCGCTGTTGCCAGGTGTCGCGACTAATCTGTTCGACATGCAGCAACGGAATAATCCGCTTGTGGTACTTGATTGCCAGTTCGATTTCTTTACGGCAGTAGGGGGAGTTGATGGAATGGGGCGCAATGATGAACAGGAAGTTATCCGCTTTCTCAATCCCGTCATCAATTTGGTTTTGGAAATCTACCCCCAGAGGAATATTTTCAAAGTCAAACCAAATTTTTAAGCCATATTCAGTCAGGTGCTGGTAGAGCTTAAGGGCAAAGGGTTTACTATCGGCTCGTCCATAGGAGATAAAGCCGTTGTGGAAGCCAGAACGCTGTTCATGCATCTAACTTGAGATAGATTTATTATAGTATCCACAACTATAACAAAAGGACTTGAATGCGACTTGAACAGCGATCGCGAATTAGGGCTTGCTGTCAAAACCTGAAACCCTATCGTTGGTTTTATGTAACCGAGACACTCGGATATCAAGACTTACCCAGGCTTTCCCGTTGAACCATTTGTAGGGACACGACATGTCGTGCCCCTACAATCTTTTACATCTTTTATGCTGCGCTAATGGTTGCATGGAGGGATGGGTGTTCATGTTCGACCACAAACACATTGGCATAAAGGTTTGCCACAATTTGCTTCCCTTCTAGCGTCAACTCTAAGTAGCGCAATGAGTCCTTAATGTAGGGATACACCCCACTCCAGTAAAACTTGGAATAGTTCTGGCGCAAGTCTCCTGGATGACTATAGCCTAAGGCTTTATTTACACCCGTTTCTTCAAACTCGTAGTATAAGGCACTAATTTTTTTCAAGTAGCGCGGATCACTGAGTTGACCAATTAAATCGGCAGATCTTACTAAACCCGGACAATTGCTCGTGTCTAGGTGATCTTGATCACTTGGCACAGGAAAACGAGTGAGTTCAATATTCCGCTTAATTTCTTCAGCGTCAATCAGTAAATTGCCACCAAACCGTTCTTCAATAAACAGCTTACCGCGATCAACGTGATAGGGGGTGAGGCTGGCATCTGTCGCCCCTGGTGGTAAACTGATCCTTTCCCCATCAACGCCTGTGGCATAGCGGTTTTCACTCAAGCGGTCTTGTCGGCAGACTCCTTTAACGTAACCAATATCATGGCAGAGTAGGGAAATAATCGCATGCATCCAGTCTTCACAGGAAATGCCTCCTTCACGGATATGTTTACCGCGCAGAATTTCCTGTCCGACTAAGGTGACTAAAATGGTGTGTTCAACATTGTGGTAGAGAGCGTCACTATTGGCAATATTTTCTAATGCCATGGCGCCCGCCCAGCCGATAATGTCAGCATAGTCAGACTTCCAGCCGCCGTAAGTTCGGCTGTAGCCTTCCCGAATCCGATCCACAAAGTTGTCGATGAGTATTTGGGTTGTGTCAAACATGGAGGGTTACCTCAAGGGGACTTGTTAGGACAATCGAAGTTTATGAGTTAGTAGTTGACTATAATGATAAATCTGTCTGAGAGTTGAGTAATCCTATCCTTTGCCATTTATCCATCTTGGCTCAACAGCGGTGATTTTCACGCCTAGGACAGGTATAGCGAAAAATTCTCAAACTCGATACTTCTAATGTAATAAAAATACTGGAAAAGGCTGTGATGACGTTTTTTGGCTCACCGTGATACTTTCAAGTAACCCCTGTGAGACGGATCACCTGATTGCAATTAGCCACAGATGTGCTTTGGGAGAAGGAGAGCAGGGGAAGCAATGTAGAGACGTAGCATGCTACGTCTGGAAGCCGGGGAAGTACAGGCATAGGAAATTAGAGCTTATCTGAATAGGATTAGCCAAACACCTCCGCTTCAATACCATGCCACCACTCACCCAGATTCATCAAATTCTGATGAATCTCAGCTAGCTCACGAGTATAGGCATCTGGTGTCATGGTTGCTTTACGCTCTTGGAGTTTCCGTAAACGCAATTGCACTAACAGCCAAGGCTTGGCAATGCCGTCTGTCGCTTCAATGTATTGGGCTAAGTCTTTACTGTTCATTTTTTTCTGTATAGGCGCGATCGCACATCAAGAACCCAAACTACCAAAAGCCCCGTCTGATATCCAGATCAGGCGGGGCTAGTCACTGTTACTGACGTGACAACTTCACTGGATTATCTTCAAGCCGCAGCCATTTGCTGATTCACAAAGTCCCAGTTAATCAGATTGCTGAGAAACGCTTCCACAAAATCAGGACGCTTGTTTTGATAATCTAGATAGTAGGCGTGTTCCCATACATCACAGGTTAACAACGGTGTCATTCCCAAAGCAATGGGGTTGACAGCATTGGCGGTGTTAACTACCTTGAGCGTGCCATTATCGAGGACTAGCCATGCCCAGCCACTACCAAATTGGCTTGTAGCCGCATTCTTGAATTCTTCCTTGAACTTATCGTAGCCGCCTAAATCAGACTTGATTTTGTCAGCGACTGCACCACTGGGCGCACCGCCACCACCAGACTTCATGGAGTTCCAGAAGAAGGTATGGTTCCAAGCTTGGGCGGCATTATTGAAAAGCCCTGACTTGGACGAATCATTGTAGCTAGCCTTAATGACTTCCTCGATGGACTTGTCACCCATACCAGCGGCTTGCGACATGTCGTTGAATTTAGTGACGTACTTCGCGTGGTGCTTGTCGTGATGAAACTCTAGTGTTTTAGCTGAGATGTAAGGCTCCAGCGCGTTGTAAGCGTAAGGTAAATCAGGAAGTGCGTAGGCCATATTGTGTTCTATCCTCTCAAATACTGTGTTCTAGCTTAAAACGAACCGAGACTTTAGATGTATTCCTTAGGTTAAGTATTACTATATCAAGGGATTAACGCCTGTTGTAATAACCATTAACAATATGATTGTTTCTGTGAGGGGTAGCCATCGCCTTACGTCTATGATTGAGTTTGTGGTATCCAGCCGTGGCGAAACGGGTTAGACGCCGATTTGTAGTTGCGCTTGGTTTGTAGTTGCGCTTTAGCGCCAGTTCCGCACAGTTAATGGCTTTTCTGGACAATCGCCTGCACAACGTCAATCGCATCGGCTGGGGTTACTGCCACAAAAACCGTCTCCGGCGACAGGCTGGTAAAAAACTTTTGACTTTTGTGATGGTCGGATAATAATACCACAGGTTTACCACCCTTAAGGGCGAGAGCGATTTCAGAGGCTGTTCCTGCACCAATACCACAAGCAATCACCACATCACTGGAGAGAACGTTAATATTATTGCGCCCACTCCCCATATCCGTCGCGATCGCAATATCCACAGCATCGGACATATTCTGAGTATCACTACTGGGTAAAATACCTACGGTTAAGCCACCTGCGGCTTTTGCCCCTTGACTTGCTGCATCCATTACTCCAGCATTTCTGCCACCCGTCAGCAGTACCCATCCCTGCTGGGCGATACGTTGCCCCAATTCATAAGCTCGTTCTAAGTCTGTGGCGGTAGCCCCTTTACCGGGTCCCATTACGCCGACAACGATTTTTCTCATGGGTAGAAAGTATAATTGGCTGATTACTGGAGTTATATCATTTGGGATTGTTTGTGCAACACAACGTCCTGCTCTAATTAGGGTTATTTCGGTGACTGGGGAATCAGGGCGGGTTTTGTTGTTCATTTATCGGTGAGGAAGGGCGGGTTTTGTTGTTCCGTTATCGGTGAGGAAGGGCGGGTTTTGTTGTTCATTTATCGGTGAATAGCTGATTTTAGTCCCTAAACCCGCCCCTACATAGTCCCTAAACCCGCCCCTACATAGTCCCTAAACCCGCCCCTACATAGTCCCTAAACCCGCCCCTACATAGTCCCTAAACTCGCTCCTACATAGTCCCTAAACTCGCTCCTACAGAGTCCCTAAACCCGCTCCTACAATGTCCCTAAACCCGCCCCTACAAGGTCTCTAAACCCGCCCCTACAAGGTCTCTAAACCCGCCCCTACAAGGTCTCTAAACCCGCCCCTACAGTAGCTACCGAATCGATGTTCTAACAACAGAGTTCATGAATTACGCGATCGCTATTGACTTTCTCCAGGATTGTGATCCCATTCTGGGACAACTGATTGACCGAATTGGTGCATGTCAGCTAAATCAGCACGAGTTGGAGGGAGATTTGTTCTTTTGCTTATCCCGGTCAATTCTGCACCAACAACTGTCTACCAAAGTGGCGCATGTTATCCACAGTCGGTTTCTCCAAGTTTACCCGGACACGCCGTTTCCTACTGCACAGGATGTATTGAATACGCCTGATGAAGTTCTCCGAGGTGTGGGGATTTCACGCCCGAAAATTGCTTATCTTAAAGACTTGGCACGTCATTCAATAGATGGATTGCCCACCCTGGAAGCGTTGGAAGTTATGGATGATGAGTCGATTATCAAGATTTTAACGCAGGTTAAAGGGATTGGATCTTGGACAGTGCAGATGCTGCTGATTTTCCGTCTCAAGCGATGGGATGTTTTGCCTGTGGATGACTTGGGTATACGTACAGGTATTCGTAACTTGTATAATCTTGAGGCACTTCCTGACCGCAAAACGGCAAAACGCTTCGGACAAAGGTGGAAGCCGTATTGCAGTATTGCCTCATGGTACTTGTGGCGCAGCTTGGATCTAAAGCCAATCTGAGGATTACTGGAGGGAGGGGAACATTACGATAAAAAGAGCAGCAACGTAAGCGCGATCGCCTTTGGTGCTGAGCTTCGCTCAATCGCAATCTTTTTATCACTGACCGAATAGAATGTGGCAAAATGATTATAGTAGCATTGTCAGTTCTGCTGGCTTTGGAAATATGTCATACAGTGATTTCAAAACCATTGACCAAGCCGTTGCTATCCTCGAATTAACAGTCGAGGATATTTCTCATTTATTTAGTCACATTGCACCCATTGAAGCTTCACAACGGCTTAAGGAGACGCTGGATGAAACGTTAGATTTGGCGGTAAGTATCAGTACAGAAAAAGCTCGGTCTGAATTAATTATTACTCCGATATTATTGGAATTGAGACGTAGATTTAATAATAAAATTGGTTATTTTTCGGGTAATACGTTTAATGTTGACGAATCAAAAGGGTTAACGGGTGCTTGTGATTTTCTCTTAAGTGCATCAAAGAATCAATCCCTAGTTACTGCTCCTGTTTTAACATTGGTTAAAGCGAAAGATAATGATATACGCATTGGGTTAGGACAATGTGTCACTCAAATGGTTGCTGCTCAAATATTTAATGCCCGTAATGGGCTAGAACAGCCAGTGGTATATGGTGCAGTTTCAACGGGTACGAATTGGAAGTTTATTATGCTAGAAAATCAGATAGTAAAAATTGATTTGACTGAATATTTTATCACTCAGTTAAATCAAATATTAGGCATTCTCGCTGAACCATTTAGAATTTATTTTGAGGGTGCGATCGCGTAGGTTTGGTCTGGCTGTATGTAGGGATGATGGATAAATCTTAGCACCATTGTAGAGACGTTGCATGCAACGTCTCTACATAAATGATGTGTCCTCTTCAAAACGAATCCCATGTCGATAGAACCAACATTCAATCGTTAAATTTAAATCTTTTTGCCGATATAGAAAGCATAGCCGTAAAATTTTTTGTATTTGTAATATAATTCAGCTTCATGTCTTTGGTTTTCTATGAACTCTTCGGCAGTTTTATTACCTGCATATTTTTTCAAGAAGTTTTTTTGTACAGAAACTTGCGGAGTATAAAAATGTTCAGTCCAACAACTTTCGGGCAGGACAAAATTGGCAATTGGAATATATCCGGCTTTTTGCATTTGTGCCACCTTGTTTGAAATAGTATCTATTTCCGGATAAGCATCTTTCCAAAATGCGTTGATTTCATCAGGTCGCTCTTCAGTAAACCACGATGCCTCTGAAACGCCAATAAAGCCTCCTGTCTTCAAGAACTTATGCCATTCGTTTATGCCTCGTTCAAACCCGATGTTGTAGATTGCTCCTTCTGACCAGATTAAGTCTAATTCTTCATTCTGAAAAGGAAGATTCTCCATTGAACCAACAATACCATTGACTCTATCCTGAAGATTCAGTTTATGGGCGTTAACATTGAATATATCTATAAAGGTGGGAAATAAGTCGATGCCTGTAATATACCCTGACGTACAACTAGCCATTGCCATTGTCTGACCACCAGTTCCACAACCAATATCAGCAATTTGTGATTCATTCGTCAGATTATCAATAAAGCTCAAAGCTTTAATCGTTACTTCGGGACTCCCAGGTCCTTGTCGTTCTAGGCTTGAAAAATATTCGCAGATTAATTTAAAATCGAATTCGTGAATCGATTTATTTTCCTCGTTCATAATGTTTTCCTTATTTTCTCCAAAAATTTAGCCCTTATTATACATTGGACAAGTCTGTCGAGTAAAGAAAGGGGTTTTAGATATAGCCCCCTCCCTATTACTAGAAATTTGTGCTAATGGCAATATCTAGAGACGCGAGTATTTGGGCATACTGAGAATGGTGTAAGACAACTGTTCATTCTCTGCATTCAGTTTGATAACCCAATAGGATAAACCTTGAGATGCTGAACTCTAATTTGATAGTATCCTATGGGCAGGTGTGAACAATTCGTTTTGTGCTATGCTAACAACTTGCGAGCAAAACCCGCCTTTAGGGGGTACACTCACCATCGCACGTCCGAACTTTTGCCCAAACTGCAAATTTTTTAGGACGAATTACGACGGCATCTAAAACAACTACTTTTTCTCCATCTTTGATTATGCCCAATGATTTTTGTTTAGCAGGCTCAAAGTCAGGTGTTTGGGGTCTATTATTTCTCAAATTAACTGGCTTTGTAACAGTTACGACTGAACCTAAAGATGGAATAATAGCTGGATTAATACTGGTTGAACTACTGCTTAGAGCATCTCCAAAATTTGAATTAGTGGGATTATTAAGACGACCTATAAAAATCCAACCTTCAGAATTGCTTTTTACTAATCCATTTTCAGTTTTATTAGATGTTGATGAAGAAATATCGTCGGATGAGTTTCTAATTTGACTATTATGTAAAGAACCCCCTAAAAAAAATAAAACTAAGAAAATTGCTACTGTGACACCTATGAATTTTGAATAATCTTGCTGATTTGAACCATAGAAAGGATAATTCCATTCCCAGGATTTTTGCTGGTACTCTTGTTCTTTTTTTATTCGATAGACTGTTTCCTCGATTAGTGATGTATCTTTGTCCTTAAGCCCCCACTTCTGCTTAAAATTATTTAGCTGTCCATAAGTAGAATCACTCAGAACTTCTTCCTGCTGAATTGCTGTATACAACAGTTCCTCATATTCCTGTAGCTTTTTCTGATAGTCTATCAATTCTTCGACTTTTTCTACAAGACCTTCAGCAATTTCTATAAAAGCCTCATCTTGGTTTGTCCAACTCTTATCATTCACAGCTTTCCCATTACTTGGTAAAGGGGTGAAATCTCTCAGTACCCTCTGCCAACCAGTATTTTGTCGGAGAAGAACGGGAATCAGTGAAATATCTTCTTCTTCGCAACGTTTTTTAGCAATTTCGATTAGATTAATTAAATCATCATTATTCAAGAAGGCTGAACTGATAAGGGGAACAATTAAATTTGCTGTACTTAGGTGTTCATAAATTTCGTTATTCCAGTTTTCTTCGGGGTCATCTTGGTATTTATACCATTGACTATCTACATCTAGCCATTTCAATTCGTGAATATGTTCTTTTAAAGCTTGTTGTAGGTCTTCATCTTGACGATGTTGGCAGTAGACAAATAAAACTTCAATTTTTTGCTTGCCCATGAAAAAACCATATATCTTGAGTTGTACTACTCTCTAAATTTAGGTCTTGATAAGAATATTATGAAATAATATTATGAACCATTTAACTCCTCAACTATTTCCCACAATTCTTCAGCAATAGTAGCAAATGCTACATCTTGGTTAGACCAATTACCACCACTCACAGGTTGCTCATTTCTGGGTAAAGGCTGGAGATGTCCAAACCATCTCCTTTTCCAATGTGCAACTCGACTAAGAAGGATAGGGATAACATAGACTCCTTCAGCTTCATGCTTTTGTTTTGCTTGTTCAAGGTAGCGCTGATGCTCGGCATCCAAAGCCATAAAACGCCGACTTAAAAGTAGTATAATTACAGTGGCTGAGTTTAAACGCTCATTAATCCAAACTGACCTACGCTGCCCTGCCTTAATTTTGCCTTCGTGCCAAATTCGTATGCTTCCTTCTTCCTCTAAGCTAGCAATGCTCATCTCTAATTGATCTAGAATTTTCCTATCTTTAGGAGAGTATAGTATAAAAATTTCTTTAGACGTAGGTGTAGTTTGGAAATCCTCGAAACCTAAGTCTTGATTTTGATGTTTATCGGTTCTTGTGATTGGGACACCAGGAAAAGGAACTGGATTCACCATTAAACGTTCTTTATCAGTAGTTACACTACCCGGAAATGTTGGTTTTGTAGTCGGCTTAGCACGTTCCTGAAGAGCTACTAATAACGCAGTCTCCGCTTCCTGCTGAGACAAGTTCACCAAGTCTACATACACCGTTATCCTAAGTAATCCCTGTGGCTGACATTTACCCACTCGTATAGGGATAAGCGTTCGTGCTTTCCCCTCTGGATCTCGAGCAAACGCATCCGCCCACTCTGACTGGGTATACTTAGATTGAAGATAATTCTCTGACAACACTGCGATCGTTTTTTTTGTCCCAGGCATTGCCCGGTCCATATATAATGGAAAGATGCCACCAGGACGAAAATCCCATTCTTGAAGGACAACAGTATACCCGGCTTCTTCAAGTGTCCAGGCAATCCACTCTGCCCATTGCTTATCGTGGCCGCTATAGCTAATGAAAAAGTCTTTCATCCTAGTTCAGGGTATTAACAAATTGCACTACACCATTTTACCTGCTCAAAAATTAGAACAGCTAATGCTCCTTTCGCTCAACAGTTCTAGTAACTCAAAATACTAAGCTTAAGCCAGATTTGGTATAGAAATCGGAAGCTGTGCCTCAGTAGTACACTCCCAGAGGAACTATCTTCCTAGTTTAAATTCAAGCCGTTGCAGCAGTTTGCCCTTCAGGGAGAAATGCTAGAACAATTCGCTCTGGAGGAATACCTGCGGCGATTAAGTCTTTGCTGATTCCCTGTTCCATCCCGTCATATTCCACCCAAACCTTGCCTTCACTCAAAGTCACATAAATCAAATTTCCCCTTACCCGTCGTCCTCTATCCCAACCTACCTGCATCAATACATAGCGATTTTGCGTGTCGTCAAATACCGTGTCGAGTCGAATATCGCCGTGAGAAGGTTTAAACTGAGCGTATCGTTGAATCACCTGTTTTATAATGTCCTGCTCTCTCGTGGTGGTATCCATCGCTTCACCTCTACCGCCTCTACATCTACAATAAGCAATTTCATCGGTAACTCCCGCATCACCAACTCACCAATCGGTTCGCTGAAAATCTCCTCAAAGGTTGTGTCTGCAACAGCGAGATACAACTCACGCTCCGGATCAACCTGTTTCAGGAGTAGTCGATAAAGAACATATTGACCAATTGCTTGCTCCAAATCAGCAATTGCCGAGTTGCCTCGAAACTCCTTGATTTCAACGGCAATTCTACTACTGCCGCGTCTAGCACCGATAAAGCGTCCTGCAATACCGTTGAGCGCATCTAATCTTGCTGCCAAGTCGATAAAGAGAAATCGCTCACCATACGATATGACATAAGGATCGTCCGTGATTTCCCAACCCTCCTTGATCAGAGCTTGCCTGATGATATTATGAATCCCATCTCGCTGAGGCATGACTTAATGGATCATAAGCCGAATGACTAGCCTATAGTACGCTACGCGATCGCCTTTAGCATCAGTTACGTTCGACTTGATCAACTCTCTCTTTCTACGCGGCAAATCGGAATTTGGATTTCACTGCGCTTGGCAGGTTCGGGGACATAAGGAGCATCGTAGAAGAAACGCCGAGGGGAACCGACAACAGTCCATTCTGGGTGCTGTGCTAACCACTCTCGTAACCGTTGGATATTTTGTTGATAGCTGGAGTAATCGTAACTCCCTTTTAACCCAAGACTGACGACTGTCATGGGTGGGATATCTTCGACTTCAATGTTTTGGCTAATTTCATCGGGGTAGATATCCGTGTTGCGGTAGAGGAATGAAACCAGCGCTTCCCCTTGTTCATCGGGTGTACCCATTGGATTGGCTTCCAGGGTACTAACTGGATAACGGGTTTCTACTGGAGCCGTCATCGAGATATTGTTAGAACTAATATGGCGATAGAGAGGGTCAAAGGCTCTATTAGCAGCCATTGAGAGTTCTCCTGAATAGCGAACTGTGGCAGAGCGGTAGGCTGGATAGTGTTTAACTTCAATTTTTCCATCTGGTGTTGGCGGCGGGAATCCTTCTGGCAAGGGAGCCGTAGCCGCATCGTAGGCAAAGAAGGCGATCGCAACGACGGCTAGAATTCCTAGGGGTAACAGTAAGTGCTTTAGCTTCACAGGGAATCTCAGAAACTCTTTCTATTCTAGATCGGGCCGTTCTTCAGGGGGGCAAATCTATAGTCCTGGCAAAATACAATCGCGCGATCGCAATCCCCTCTCAAAACCACACTCAACAGAAATATATGCGCTCATGCCACCGTCGCCAAGGCGATCGCATCTCCTACTGCTTCGGCTGTGAAAGAGTGTACTTTAAGCACAACAGTGCGTTTAGATGCTTGCTATGATACTACCTGTGATACTATTGCTGGATGGGCAAATTAGAGAAATTAGTAGAGCAATTCCTGAATAAACCGCCAGAAGTGCGGTTTGAGGACGTGCGCTACCTTCTGGAAGCTTTCGGCTTTGAAGAAAAAAGGTCTAAGGGTAGCCACCATAGTTTTCGAGATTCACAAGGTAGAAAAATTACTGTACCCAAAAAAGGCGGACAGAAAGTTAAAGGGGTTTATGTCCAGCAAATCGTTGAGTTATTGAACTTGGAGGAATGGAACGATGAAGACACTGAACCAGAAAAACAAGCTGAGTGAGAAGCAGCCATTGAACTATTATTTGAATCTTCAGTATCCAGTAACACTTTACCCCGATCCAGAGGGGGGATATGTGGCTCAGATTAAAGATTTGCCTGGATGTCTGACTCAAGGTGAAACGCTGGATGAGACGATCGCAAATATAAATGAGGCGCGAGAGTTGTGGATTGAGACAAGTTATGAAGCTGAAGATGAGATTCCTTTACCCAGTACGGATGATACCTACAGTGGAAAGCTACTCCTGCGGATGCCGAAATCGTTGCATCGTCGTTTAGCTGAGAAAGCGGACAGGGAAAATGTGAGCCTCAATCAGTACATTGTGTCTGTGTTGAGTCAAGGATGATCGGGTAGAGCGTGCGATCGCGCTGCCATTTCAACAGGTTAACCTTGAAAACAGAGCAATTATGGAGATCAGCAATGTCACAAGCAATTGACGCAACAGAAGTTGGTAACCACATTGGTGAATTGATCGAGCAGGTTGTTGAACAGCAGCAGCCTTTGATTATCGAATCTGAGGGGAAGCCTCAGGTTGTCATGCTTTCCATTGCTGAATACGAGCGTTTGCTTTCAGCTAACCGAGTAGAAGTAGGGCAAACACCCTTAGGAAGAAAACTTTGGCAAATTCGTCAGCAGATTGTTGCCACCGGTGAACCCCTATTAGATTGGGATGAAGTCAATCAAGAAGTGGCTGAACGTCGAGGTGAAAACTGACAGGACATAGCATGAAGCGTACCTTCATTGATACAGGTGTTTTAATTGCAGCAGCTCGTGGACAAAATGATGTTGCTGTCAGAGCAATGGCAATTCTGGATGACCCCAATCGAGAATTTGCCTCCAGCCTTTTTGTCAAACTAGAAGTTCTACCCAAAGCAATTTATAACCAAAAAACACTTGAAGCCGCCTTTTATCAAGCATTTTTTGATGGTGTTACTCACTGGGCTAAACTGGAAGAATCGCTGATTGCAAATGCCTTTCAGGAGGCTTGTCAGTTAGGTCTGTCTGCCATAGATGCGCTTCATGTTGCGGCAGCTTTATCGGTGAATGCTGAGGAACTGATAACAACTGAGAAACCTAGTAAACCTATACATCGTGTTACGAAGATCAAGGTTATTTCGATCGCTCTAAACGAGTCTTAAAGCTTGAACGCTCTCCGCTTTAGCTTCCTCATTCTGGCAGTTTATCGGGGTGATATCATTTTAATCGCCAAAGCGATCAATTATATCATGTCCGGTGGAATACTTACACTATCGGTTGAGAGAAGGCAGAAGGCAGAAGGCAGAGGGCAGAAGGGAAGGAGGAAGGCTGCAAGGTACAAGGGAATAATGACTGTTTGGACGGACATGATATTACAGCGCTTTTGGTAGTAAGTGAGGTACACAGACAGATCCCCGACTTCTTGGAGAAGTCGGGGATCTTGCTTAGAGACTGTACCTCATCAACCTGAAATATGCTGTATGTATTGTGCTAAAAAATCGCCTCTATTAAACTAAAAATATTCTGGGATTATATCTAGTCTGTTCATAAATTCTATTCTACTCAGGTTTCAGGATAGTGGTTAGAGTTAGCCCGCGATCGCGCCTCAGCGCCTCTCGCATCGCCATCTCATCTGTAAACGTTTCTCGTAATAGCCGTCCTTCATAAACCAGCGTTACCTCACTCTCCTGAAAAGACCAAGGAGATACAATTATCTGGTGAGGATCATCATTAACATGAGTCAACCTTAGAACAGTTTCACCATCAGCCGTAGGCACCTGCTCAACCTGCTGTTCACCTGACACATTCTGACACAAAATTAGTGAAAGAGCATCCCAAGTCGCTACCAGTTTTTGGTTGCGCTTGATCACGTCTGGTGTCACATAAGGGACATAATGGGGGTCGTTTTTCAACGTAGCAATAAGTTGTTCTTGAAAGGCATACTCACTGTTGAGAAAATCCTGTACAATTCGGCTAGACCCCGGGTTTTTCTGCCAACTTCGATATCGCTCATATAGCCCAGTACCGTGCAGTGAAACGAATAATGTCACATACCTCCCCCAAGGCATTGCTAGCTGTTTCGCACCCGTCCAAATATCAATATGGACTTGGGTTGGGAGTTCGGTGAACCGATAGGGATAGCCAGTTTCGGGGTTGAGAGTGGGCGCTTGTTCCCACAATAGCCAGCCAATATCATGTTGTTCGGCGGCGAGACAGAGTTCTTTGGGTGGGACAAACTGACCGAACTGTTCATTTCCCCAAGCCCGGGCTAATTCGCCAGAAACCCAGGCGTGGTTTGGTTGGGTAATGCAGATAAGTCCCTCTTTTGATAAGCGATGTAGCATGATTTGAATTCAAAATCGAAGAATTCTAATTTTGAATTGATTCCCCTGAGTATACGTTTAATTTGCACTATTTTAGCTGTGCCACACCGCCACTGATACCGTAGAGTAATTTGGTTGAAGTTATGAAAACTGTTCCCTGTGACACCTGTTCCCTCCCCTCACCCCTATAATTATTCAGTAGACCCTAATTAACTTGATTAGGGACACAAGAAGTGATGATTTGCCTAAACTCCTCCGGTTCGGGCTGACCCGCTTGCAAGTCTTGACCAATTTGCATGAATTCATCTAGGGTGTAAGTCTCTTGAATCTTCTCAATCGTACAGGTACAAAATACCCTGATTTCCTCTGGGCGATCGCCAACACAGTTTTCGATATAAATTTGAACCATCTCAGGAGGATAGGTATTCGTCGGTTCTTGGGGCGTCACATCAGGCGTTTGCGAATTTCCTCTAGGTGCGCTCATAAGTACCAGGATTAAGGTACTCATTACCGCCGATAGGGTGTGGATTTTTTTCATGATGTTTTAAATGAGCGCTGTTGATGTGAATGATATCATGTCCGGTTGAATCCTTAAAAGGCAACAGGGAACGGGGAACCGGGAACAGATGATATACAATTTCAATGCACATCAGCTTATCAGTAATCAATCACCTGCTGTCTTCTACCTTTTGGTATAATTATCCCTACCCTATAAAACTAAACCTCCAATCATCCCTGCCAATAGAACAAAACCAATCCAGACATTTTGGCGAAAAATTTCCCCATAAACGGGTTTGGGAATATCAGGTTGGCGCAGTCGCGTATAGTGCCAAATCCACCCTATTGTGGCTACACCTAAAGCAATCCAAAAACCCCAGTGTAGCTGCATGACAAATCCCAATCTCGCCAAAAACCCCACCGTGGTGGCAAAGAATAGACCAACAGCTTCCGGGGCGTAGTCTCCAAAAAACAAGGCGCTAGACTTAACTCCAAGCTTCTTGTCATCGTCCCGATCTGACATCGCATAAACCGTGTCAAAGCCTAACGTCCAGGTTACCGTTGCTGCCCACAAAAACCAAGTGGCGGGTTGTAAGTTCCCAGTAACCGCACTCCAACTGATTAAAACAGCAAACCCCCAGGCGATGGATAATACCAACTGAGGAATCGGAAAAACGCGCTTGGCGGATGGATAAAATACAATCACGGGAACGGCGGCGACGCACAGCCAAAAGGTGAAGGGATTGAGATACAGGGCGAGGATACCGGCACAACTCATCGCCACTAATGCCACAACCACGCCAACCTGTACAGACAGGGCGCGAGAGGCTAAGGGACGTTCTTTGGTGCGTTCGACTTTGGGATCAATATCTCGATCCCACAAATCGTTGATTACACAACCCGCCGCACTGGTGGCTAGGGTTCCCAGAATAATCACACCGACTAGGGGAATCGGAGGTGTACCCTGGGCGGCTAAGAAAACTGCCCACAGCGCGGGAACCATCAAAATTAAGCGTCCGGCTGGTTTATCCCAGCGCAAAAGCCGCGCGATCGCGAGCCAAGTTGGTATTGAGGGAGGGTGTTGGTCGGTCAGCATCGATGCTCAGGTCTTTTATCGGGTCTTCACCAAATTAGGTGTAAATCTATATCGTTAAGATAACGCAACACTTTGCTACTGTCGATTTGAGCAGATTTAAAGTTATCTTTATCAGTAGCATCACGGCTAGAGTTGTAATCCCGAATACAAGAATGATCGATTTAGCTGCTCAAGGGAATTCAGCAGGAGTTTCGACTCCAACCACAGACAATGATCGCATTCTGGCTGCCATTGATATTGGCACGAATTCGATTCACATGGTCATCGTCCGAATTGACCCCACGCTTCCTTCGTTTACGATTATCGCTAAAGAAAAAGATACGGTGCGACTGGGGGAACGTGATCCCCACACCGGAAATTTAACCCCCCAAGCCATCAAACGTGCGATCGCGGCGTTGCAACGTTGTCAGGAGTTAGCGAAAAGCTTCCAAGCCGATCAGCTGGTTGCTGTGGCGACGAGTGCGGTACGGGAAGCCCCCAATGGACGCGCCTTTTTACAGCAAGTTGATTCACAGTTGGGGTTATTTGTCAACCTAATTTCCGGTCAAGAAGAAGCGCGGCGGATTTATCTGGGCGTTTTGTCGGGAATGGAGTTTAACAACCAACCTCATATCATCATCGATATTGGTGGCGGTTCAACGGAATTAATCTTAGGCGACAGTCACGCCCCCCGTTCCCTTACCAGCACCAAAGTCGGTGCAGTACGCTTGACCCGCGAATTCATTACCACTGATCCGATTAGCGATCGCGAGTTTCAATATTTACAAGCCTATATTCGGGGACGAATCGAACGCGCCGTTGAAGATATCTTAGCCAATATCGAACCCGGAGAAAAACCCCGTTTAGTCGGCACATCGGGGACAATTGAAACCCTAGCTGCCCTTCACGCCAAAGAAAACTTAGGGGTGATACCCAGTCCCCTGAATGGTTACGAATTCAACCGCAATGACCTCAAGGATATCGTAAAACAACTCACTTCACTCACCTGTGCTGAACGGGAAAAACTCTCTGGACTGGCGGATAAACGAGCCGAAATTATCGTTGCGGGTGCAATTATTTTACTAGAAGCCATGACGATGTTAGACATTCAGTCTCTCACCGTCGGAGAACGCGCCTTGCGAGAGGGAGTCATCGTAGACTGGATGCTTTCCCAAGGCTTAATTGAAGACAGACTGCGGTATCAAGGCGAAGTTCGCAAACGCAATATCATTAAAGTCGCGCAAAAATATCACGTTAATTTAGCCTCTAGTGAACGGGTGGCTAACTTTGCCGTTAGCTTATTTAACCAAACTAAAGGACAGCTACACAATTGGGGAAATGAAGAACGAGAATTGTTGTGGGCGGCGGCAATTTTGCATAATTGTGGTTTGTATGTGAGTCATTCTTCACATCACAAGCATTCCTATTACCTGATTCGCAACGGGGAATTACTGGGTTTCACCGATATTGAAATTGAAGTGATTGCTAACCTGGCTCGCTACCATCGCAAGAGTTCCCCCAAGAAAAAGCACGAGAATTACACTAATTTACCTAACAAATACTATCGGCATCTAGTCAAAGAAATCAGTCCTTTATTACGTTTAGCGGTTGCCCTAGATCGCCGACAAATTGGAGCAATTTCCCAAATCCGCTGCCACTATATACCAGAGGACAAAGAGTTGTGTTTGCGTCTGACACCTGTAGATCCCGATGATACTTGTGCCTTAGAAGTTTGGAGTTTAGAGGATAAAAAAGTCGCGTTTGAAGAGGAGTATCATGTTAAAGTCGTCATCCAGCTAGAAAACCAACCCAGTTAACTCTAGCAACCGTAGTGGTATGGCACAACTAGGGGCTGCTGAATAAGTGTTGTGGTGAGGGGGAGCGGGGGAAGCTGGGGGAGCTGGGGGAGCTAGGGGAGCTAGGGTACATTTTTCCTGAGCAAGGTGATACCATACATTTAAAGAATACTACCCGATTTCCTTGAATCAAACCCTCTGTCAATAAAACTCAAAGTATTGATGGATAAGGGTTTTGGCTTTGTGCAGCCAGCCCCAACTAAAGTGGTGGAATAGGGTTGTAGGTTGGGTTTCGACTTCGCTCAACCCAACAGGCTCTAGGGCTAAGGTTCCCTACTACGAACCCAATTATTACCTGACCAATGACCAATGACCAATGACCAATGACCAATGACCAATGACCAATGACCAATGACCAATGACCAATGACCAATGACCAATGACCAATGACAATTAAGGTCGTCCTTTCTTCTCGTAATACTGCTGATGATACTCTTCGGCGAAATAATAATCAGAAGCGGGTTTAATTTCGGTCATAATATCCTGGTCATACTTACCAGACATCTGAAGCTTGCGCTTTGAGTCTCTGGCTATTTTCTCCTGGTCAGGATTGTGGAAAAATATAACCGAGCGGTATTGTTCGCCGCGATCAGGTCCCTGGCGATTATACTGGGTAGGGTCATGAATTGACCAAAAAACATTCAGCAAGTCATTGTAAGCAATCTGAGACGGGTCATACTCGACTTGCACCACTTCTGCATGTCCAGTAATTCTGGCACAAACATCCAAATAGGAAGGGTTCTCAAAATGTCCTCCCATATAGCCGACAGATGTAGAAGTAACGCCATTTAATCGACGAAATGCAGCCTCTACTCCCCAAAAACAGCCTGCTCCAAATGTCGCTTTTTCCATGAGATATTCACCTATTTTTCCGGCAACTGGGTATAAGTATAGTGGTGGAAATCAACGGACATGCCGTAGTAGGCTGGCAAGCTTAAAGTTGTGGGTAAAATTTTTCTGGATCACTACTCTCATAAGGGTTTGAGAAAATACTTGACCACCGTTTTAACCTTGCCAAGCTAGTAGGGTGGGCATTGCCCACCAGCCTTAAGTCAGTGCCATTCCACTTTAAGTTTCTCCACCGACTTAGCCTAATTGAAGATGAACCAAGTATAAGTCAAAATTGCTAGAAACGCGAAGCCAATGAGAGTTTCGCGTTGTTCTTGCCAAAGCCGAAGTATACTTTGCCTTATGGAACGTAAAGTTACTCTACGTTCATGACCGAGTTCATCCATGAGTTGAGCCACTCTAACATCAACTTCCTCAATGGAGACATCGCCTTGCTTGTAGGCGGCTTCTAACTCGTCTAGCTTTCTCCAGTAGTCTTTGGTGGATTCGATCAGATTAATCATGGTTACGCTAGGATTGTTAACTTCTGTAAAGATCCTAGCGTGACTGCTGGAGTCGGGGGGTGAGGTTTACCCAACCGCCTGGTGAGTAAGTAGAGTCTGCTGAATAAGTCTTGTGGTGAGGGGGAGCGGGGGAAGCTGGGGAAGCTGGGGGAGCTGGGGGAGCAAGGGTACATTTTTCTTGAGCAAGGTGATGCCATATATTTGAAGGATGCTAGCCGATTTCCTTGAATCAAACCCTCTGTCAATAAAGCTCAAAGTATTGATGGGTTTTGCGGTTTTGGCTTTGTGCAGCAAGCCCTAACATAGATCAACTACCTGGAACAAGGCAGAAGGCAGAAGAGGGCAGAAGGAAAAAATACCCAAGCTATAAAGTTCAAAAGCAGATTAATCCTTCTCAGGTAATCTCGCTTCGCCAAATATCTGCTGCGGCGTCAATTCTAATCCCTCAAACAACGAATCGGTGATCACCATATCTTTCGTATAGGTTCGCGGTGGCGCATCGGGATAGAAAACGGTGATACTTCTGGCGTGGGGATCGACAACCCAAACTCGTAAGACTCCTGCTTTCAGATAATCGGCGGCTTTCTCCATCAACGTGCCAAATCTTTGTCCCTGGGAAATAATTTCAATGGCTAATTCTGGGGGAACTGGACAAGGTTCATCTTCCATCACGTCTGTCGGTAGTCGCTGATAAGAAATATAGGTTAAATCTGGCACAGGAACCCAGTCTTTACCCCGACGTTTTAACGCGATCGCCCATTCTGGGTAAACTTCACCTTTTCCCTGACACCACTTATCGATGATAAATAACAATGTCTTCTGCAAAGCTGAATGAAATCGTTTTGGTGACATTTTTGGTACTGCTTCGCCCTCGACTAATTCGTGAGTTACATCTGACTCTGGCATTGCCAGAAATTCTTCCAGTGTTAGCGTCTTCTCTAACTGTTGCATGGCTATAATGAGTGATTGGCGATTTGATAAGTAGTCGGACAAAAGAAAACGGAACGCTCACGCTTGTTTTGTAAACAAGCCTCAAACTCTTACGAATGACAAATGACAAATGACAAATGACGAATGACGCTCCCCACCGTTAACTTTAGTTGTTACCACTTAAATCATTACACAAAGCTGTTTCTGATCAAGACTCTGGAGTTCTAAACTGGGAGGAATGGGTTCAGGCAGGGGTTCAATGCTGTGATAAAATGCATAGTTTAAATGGGCAGATTTAACCATTTGCTGGATACCATTGACTAATACTCTCGCTGTATTTGGTCCTCTGACTAAAGACGTGTAGAAAAATACATCGTATTTGGCTAAAGCAATCCCCTGACCCGCCTGACCGGTTTCATAAACATCCCAGTTATAGCAAATATCGATATCATTCAGGTTCCGGACTCGCCAAATAGCAAAACCATCTGTCCAGCCGATGTTCGTCAGTTGCAGCTTGGTCAAATTCCGTGTCATAAATCCCCCAATTCCCTGTTTTCAACGCTGTTGACTGTGCTGTTTTCAGTATGGAAACGAGATGTTAGCGATCGCGTTGACGTATTGTGTAACTTGATACTGAACTTAGACAAAACTTATGAGTATGACATCACGATACCCTAGATCGTGCCAAGTTCAACGCGCTGGGAATCAACCTGAAAAATCAGTGATAATAGTTTTATGTTGCACTATCGCAAGTCCACGCTCATTGACGCACCCGTGGAGGTTGTCTGGAACTTTCACGAGCGTCTAGATATCCTAGAACGACTTACTCCGCCTTGGCAACCTGTTCAGGTTGTACGTCGCGAAGGTGGGTTAGGTGTGGGTGCGATTTCGGAATTCCGTCTATTTGTTGGTCCAATTCCGCTGCGCTGGGTAGCGATTCACACCGAATGCGAACCCTATTCCATCTTTACTGATAAACAGAAGGAAGGACCGATGGCGTATTGGGTTCATCGCCACCAATTTAGTCCAGAAGCAGGCAAAACCCGCTTAACCGATAGGATTGAATATGGATTACCGGGAGGATGGCTAGTCGAGAGGCTGTTGGGTTGGTGGGTAGACGCCCAACTCGAACAACTATTTAGCTATCGCTATCAGGTGACACAAACCGAGTGCAGCAGAATCGGGGAGGAGACGTAGCTATCCGTGTCAATTTACTACAGCCTTAAGCAAAATTCCCGACTTCTTCAAGAAATCGGGGATCTGTCTGTGTTGCGATCGCGAATTTAATGTGAACGTGTTAGCGTGAAAATAAGGATGAGGGATAATATCAAATCCGGTAACATTGGTTGTATAGAGTGGGAAAGGGGTAAAAGGGTAAAAGAATAGAAGAGTAAGGTTTTTGTCCCAATAACTACAGGTATGATAGACAAACGATACAACTGCACATGACATGAAACAGTTTTACGTGCAGAGACGCACACTGTTTTTCCCATCAATCAATAAATAGGGCAAATTTAGAAATAGGATCAAATTAGAAACTGAATGAGTATCTTCACGCTGCAATCCGTTAAAAAAGATTTTGGCATTAAAGAAATCCTCAAAGATGCCAGCTTTAGCCTCGATGCTAACGATAAAGTCGGCTTAATCGGTACGAATGGATCGGGCAAATCCACTCTATTAAAAATGATTGCTGGACTCGAACCCATTGATGGTGGTCAATTTTTGGTCAATCCCGGCGCGAGAATTGCTTACTTACCCCAACAACCTGACTTAGATGAAAATCGTACCGTATTAGAACAGATTTTTGCCGATAGTGGTGAACAGATGAGACTCATCCGGGATTATGAGGAATTATCCCACAAATTGGCACGAAATTCAGACGATAAACAAGTTATGGCACGTTTATCTCAGGTGACACAGCGCATCGAAATTCTAGGTGCTTGGGACTTAGAAACCAGTGCCAAAGTTATCCTCACGAAGTTAGGAATTCAAGACTTTGATACACCAATTGGTAATTTATCCGGAGGTTATCGCAAGCGCATCGCCTTGGCGACAGCGTTACTATCAGAACCCGATGTTTTACTGATGGATGAACCCACCAACCATTTAGATGCCATGTCGGTGGAATGGTTACAAGGATATTTAAAATCTTATCCGGGAGCCATTCTATTAATTACCCACGATCGCTATTTTTTGGATCAAGTCACGAATCGGATTATTGAAATTGACCGAGGTGATATTTATACCTACAATGGCAACTATGCCTACTACTTAGAGAAAAAAGCCCTCGCCGAAGAAACTGCCATCAGTCAAGAACGGAAACATCAGAATGTATTGCGGCGAGAGTTGGAATGGCTGAAACGAGGTCCGAAAGCGCGGAGTACGAAGCAGAAAGCGCGAATTGATCGCATCCATCAGATGCAGAATCAAGAGTTTAAACAGGCTCAAGGTAAGGTCGATATTTCCACAGCCAGTCGCCGGATTGGCAAGAAAGTGATTGAGTTAGAGAATGTCTCCAAGGGGTACGGCGATCGCACGTTAATCCAAGACTTTACCTACGAATTTAGTGCCGATGATCGGGTTGGCATTATTGGCGAAAATGGTAGTGGTAAATCCACGTTAATGGATATTATCACTGGGCGGATGGAGCCAGATTCGGGTGAGGTGGATATTGGCGCAACGATTCACTTCGGCTATTTTGACCAGCATTCTGATGATTTATTAGCGGCAAGTAATGAAAATCAGCGGGTGATTGATTACCTCAAAGAAGTAGCAGAATATGTGAAAGCGGGGGATGGAACGCTGATTACGGCTTCGCAAATGTTGGAGCGTTTTCTGTTTCCACCGGATCAACAATATATTCCCATTCATAAATTGTCTGGGGGAGAAAAGCGCCGCCTATTTTTGTTGCGTGTCTTAATGAGCGCTCCCAATGTGCTAATTTTGGACGAACCGACCAATGATTTAGATGTGCAAACGCTTTCAGTCTTGGAAGATTACCTGGAAAATTTCAATGGCTGTGTGATTGTGGTATCTCACGATCGCTATTTTTTAGATCGCACCGTCAACAAGATTTTTGCCTTAGAATCAGAAGGGATTCTGCGTCAGTATCCGGGTAACTATTCTGTGTATCTGGATTACAAGGAAGCGGAAGCAGCAGCAGCGGCTGAAGCCAGTGCTAAGATGCAACAGAAATCAGAAACATCTGTAAATGGGGAAACAGCGAAGACGCAATCATCAGGTAATGGAAAACCGCGTCGGCTTTCTAATTGGGAACGGCGTGAGTTTGAAGAATTAGAGGATAAAATTCCCCAACTGGAAGCGGAGAAGGCAGAGGTGGAGAAAGCGCTGTATAATTCATCTCCTGGTAAAGTGGATCAGGTGCAGGAACTTTATCAGAAATTAGAAACCTTGACTCATACTATTGATACAGCCACAGAACGTTGGTTGGAATTGGCGGAAATTGGGGAATAGTCATTTGTCATTTGTCATTTGTCATTTGTCATACTCGCTATCGCGAGAAGCAAGCTACGTCATTTTTCCTTGATTAAGGGACGGTGGTTTAAATTTCAAAATTGAACATTAAACATTCATAATTCAATGGCATATCAATCTATCGAGAATTACGGCATTATCGGCAATATGCACACCACAGCCTTAGTTGGCTTAGGAGGTTCAATTGACTGGTTTTGCTTTCCCAGACACGATTCTCCGAGTGTTTTTGCCGCGTTACTGGATGCTGAGAAAGGGGGTCATTTTAAGATTGCTCCCTGTGTGGATGGCGTCACTCATAAACAGTTATATTGGCCCGAAACGAATGTGTTGGTGACTCGCTTCCTGGCGTCTTGTGGGGTAGGTGAGATTATTGATTTTATGCCTGTGGGTATGCCCGTTAATCAGCAAGGGTATCACTGGTTAGTGCGGCAAGTGAGAGTCGTTCGCTGCAAGATGAAGTTTCGCTTAGAGTGCTATCCTGCGTTTAATTATGCCCGCGATCGCCACGAGACGATTCTCTCATCCACGGGGGCGTGTTTTAAGTCGCCGTCTCTGAGTTTGGGATTGGTGACGGATGTTCCTTTAAAACAAAATGAATGCGGTGTCTTCACCGAATTTACGTTAGAGTCTGGACAAACCGCCGTTTTTGTGCTGCAAGAAACTGACCAGGATGGGGGTTGTAGTTTGCCCCTGCGCCATCAAGAAGCGATTCAACTCTTTGACGATACGGTGGCGTATTGGCGACGCTGGATTGGCAAATGTACTTATGAAGGTCGATGGCGCGAGACGGTGGAACGTTCAGCCCTGGCGTTAAAGTTACTCACCTACGAACCCACGGGAGCAATTATAGCCGCGCCGACTTGCAGCTTGCCAGAAATGATTGGGGGTTCCCGAAATTGGGATTATCGCTATACCTGGATTCGAGATGCATCCTTTACTCTGTATGCCTTACTCCGTATCGGGTTTACCGAGGAAGCTGCCCAGTTCATGCTGTTCTTGGAAAATCGCTGTCAGGAGTTGGATTCCGATGATCCGTTGCAGATTATGTATGGTATTGATGGCTATCATAATCTTGATGAAGAGATTCTGGATCATCTTGAGGGGTATAAGGGATCTTACCCGGTTCGGATTGGCAATGGGGCTTATAAGCAGTTACAGCTTGATATTTATGGCGAATTGATGGATTCGGTGTATTTGTTCAACAAATATGGCACCCCGATTTCCTATGACTTGTGGCTATCCCTACGGCGGTTACTGAATTGGGTTTGCGATAATTGGCAACGCCAAGATGAAGGAATCTGGGAAACACGCGGGGGACGTAAAGACTTTATTTATTCTAATCTCATGTGTTGGGTTGCACTTGATCGTGGTTTGCGTTTGGCTCAAAAGCGTTCATTGCCAGCAGATCACCAGCGATGGCTTAAGGAACGCGATCGCATCTATGAAGAAATTATGACAAAGGGATGGAGTGAGGAGCGTCAAGCTTTTGTTCAATATTACGGTAGCACGTCCCTAGATGCCAGTAATCTGATTATGCCCTTAATTTTCTTCATGTCTCCCACTGATCCTCGCATGTTGAAAACCCTGGATGCGATTAATTCCCCGCCAGAACTAGGGGGACTGGTTTCCGATAGTTTAGTGTATCGGTATAATCCCGAAGAAGCGCCGGATGGTATTTCAGGGACAGAAGGAACGTTTAATCTCTGTACATTCTGGCTTGTTGAGGCGTTGACAAGGGCGGGAAAAGTAGACACGAAGCGACTTGATCGCGCTCGACTGATTTTTGAGCAAATGCTTAGTTATGCCAACCATTTAGGATTATATGCCGAGGAAACGGGTTCAAGTGGTGAAGCCTTGGGTAATTTTCCCCAGGCGTTTACCCATGTATCTTTAATTAGTGCGGCGTGGAATCTGAATCGGGCGATCGATCGAGCATAATTTCTAGCGTATCAGTAAGCTAAAATTGTGGATTAGATTTGACCATTGAATTGGGCGCAAGTCTTTGCGCCCCTACGGTTTCGGGTCTCCCATTCTAATTCATCAAATAAGGTGTGCCACGCCAGTAGGTTGGGTTGACGCCAGGAAACAAAGATATCGATGCTAGAACTTTTGAAAAACAGTAGCACAATAATCAATGACGCGATCGCGGACAATCTACTATAAATAGCTAATACAGCAGATCCCGCCTGTTCTCACAACTATTTTTCTCCCAAAATAGGGAAACTTTAGGGAAGTTTTTGTAAGCAATCCCTAAAACTAGGGCGAACGATGGGACTCGAACCCACGAATGGTGGAACCACAATCCACTGCCTTAACCCCTTGGCTACGCTCGCCATACAGTTTTTTAGTATAGCATCAAGTCGGTGAGTTGCAACAGTATTTCTTGGCAATTTACCGGAACTCATACGTTAGAGGCGAAAGTCATAACCCATGGAGGCTTAACGGAGTGGCATGAAATCGTTAAAAATTATTACAGCATTGGGTGGAACAGCGCTAGTTGTGCTAGGAGTGGGACTGGCGTGGACGAATCCGGGTAAGGAGTCTTATGAGGAGTACGCCGTTGAAAAACTCAGCACCTACCTCAAAGATGAAGTCTGCACTCAAACCCCCAAGCAATTAGAGTTTCTCAATCCTGATCCAGAATTCCTCAAACGTCAATGCCGATCCCTTGTGGATACGGGACGCCCCCAAATCCAGCAAATTATTGACCAGCAGACTGAACGACAAAACTGGGTAATTTTCAGCATTTACCGCACCGATATTAACATCAGCCCCTTATTACCCGCTTACCATTTTGAAACGGTAGGAGTTTTGCAACAATTTCTGACCTATCAGGCGCAACAGAAGTAGGGGTTTGGTTTCCAAACCCTGTTTGGTTTCCTTTTTGTCACCAAACCCCTTTTTCTGTGAATTTTTGCCAAAATACGAAAGGCAAACATGGTAAATCAATATAAATAGGTACAAGCATGGCATCCATTCGTGAGCTGCACCAACAACTTATCGATAAAGAACGCACCAGTGTTGAAATCACGCAAGACGCCCTCGATCGCATTCAGGCACTAGAACCCAAAATCCATAGCTTTTTGCATATTACAGCCGACTATGCCCTTGAACAGGCGCGTCAAGTGGATGCCAAAATCGCAGCGGGGGAAGAAATCGGCATGTTGGCGGGGATTCCGATTGGCATCAAAGATAATATGTGTACTCAAGGTATTCCCACTACCTGCGCCTCTCGTATCCTGGAAAACTTCGTCCCGCCTTATGAGTCTACCGTGACTCAAAAACTTAAGGATGCGGGGGCTGTCATGGTGGGCAAAACTAATTTGGATGAATTTGCCATGGGGAGTTCCTGCGAAACCTCTAGCTATCAACAGACAGCGAATCCCTGGGACTTATCCCGCGTTCCTGGGGGTTCCTCTGGGGGTTCGGCTACAGCGGTTGCGGCTAGCGAATGTGTGGTTGCGATCGGTTCGGATACAGGGGGATCGATTCGTCTACCTGCATCATTCTGCGGGATTGTCGGCATGAAACCCACTTATGGGTTAGTGTCTCGTTATGGGTTAGTCGCTTATGCATCGTCGTTGGATCAAATTGGTCCGTTTGGACGAAGCGTAGAAGATGCAGCGATTTTGCTTAACGCGATCGCAGGCTATGATCCGAATGACTCAACCAGTCTCAAGCTGGAGATTCCCGACTACACCAAGTCCCTGCAACCTGATTTAAAATCCAAAGGTCTCAAAATTGGCATTATTAAAGAAACCTTTGGTGAAGGGTTAGATCCCGTCATTGCCAAAACCGTTCAACAAGCCATTGATCAGCTCAAAAGCCTAGGTGCTGAAGTACAAGAAATTTCTTGTCCCCGATTTCGCTATGGGTTGCCCGCTTACTATATTATTGCTCCCAGCGAAGCCTCAGCCAACCTAGCTCGCTACGATGGCGTCAAATATGGGTTTCGCACGCCGGAAGCCGAAAATCTTTTGGAAATGTACAAGAAAACTCGTGCAGCCGGGTTTGGGGCGGAAGTCAAGCGCCGGATTATGTTGGGAACCTATGCTCTATCCGCTGGCTATTATGACGCTTATTACCTCAAAGCGCAAAAAGTTCGTACCCTAATTAAGCAAGACTTCGAGCAAGCCTTTGAAAAGGTGGATGTTTTAGTTTGTCCCACCGCCCCAACTCCTCCATTTAAAGCCGGAGAAAAAATCTCAGATCCGTTAACCATGTACTTATCGGACTTAATGACAATTCCCGTCAACTTGTCAGGATTACCAGGAATGAGTATTCCTTGTGGATTTGATGACCAAGGATTACCCATTGGGATGCAACTAATTGGGAAAGTATTAGGCGAAGAACAGGTATTTCAAGTCGCTTACGCTTACGAACAGTCTACGGATTGGCATCTCAAGCAACCACCGCTTAAATAGAGCAGAGGTGCAGGGAGGCAGAGGGGTACAGGGGCTACAGGTGCAAGGAGATATAATTTGTAGGGGCGGGTTTTCTCGATAATATTATCGAGAAAACCGATAACTTGACTCAACCCGCCCTAATTGGAAAACAAGGTGAGTCAAAAATAGCATCAAGTTTGTAGTCGTTTAACGCTTTGATTTGCCCTGGGAGACTATTACGGGAATGAATAATTATATTTTATTTCTGGGAAAGAGGTTCCTAATTCTAACGGGAATTGTCGCCATCATTTATCTGTTAGCCTGCATCTCTATCTGGTTAGGGCAAAATCGGCTAGTTTTTGTTCCCACTAAAAAGATTCAAACTACACCAGAAGACTTGGGCTTAAGTTATCAGGAAGTGTGGATACCTGTTTCTCCTGATCAGCCAGAACGTCTCCATGGGTGGTGGATTCCCGCCACCTCGCCCAAAACCGGGGTGCTGCTGTATTTACATGGGAATGGGGAGAATATTGGCGCGAATGTCGAACGGGCAATGGAATTTCACCACTTGGGTTTGGATGTCTTGTTATTTGACTATCGAGGCTATGGTCAAAGTGAGGGCAAGTTTCCCACTGAAACCCAAGTGTACCAAGATGCTCAAGCGGCGTGGGATTATCTGGTGCAGCAACAGGATATTCCGCCCCAGAATATTATCGTATATGGTCAATCTCTAGGGGGCGCGATCGCGATCGATTTAGCGGTGAAAAATCCCAGCATTCAGGGTTTGATTTTGGAAAGTACATTTACCTCAATGCGGGATATGGTCGATCATCAAGGAATCTATGGGTTATTTCCGGCTGATTTGCTGCTGACGCAAAAGTTTAACTCGAAAAGCAAAGTTCCTGCTCTTAAAATGCCGATTCTTTTAATTCACGGCACCGATGACCCCGTTGTACCTGCTTACATGAGCCAAGTTTTATTTGATACTATAACAGGTTCAAAACAAATCTTTCTGGTTCCTGATGCGGATCATGATAATGTGGCTACTGTAGCTGGCAAAGAATATCAGCAAAGGATTCGACATTTTCTTCAACTCAAATCTAATCCTGAACCACAAATATCAAAAGACTAAAATTATCTGTCCTTATGCCTTCTGCCTTGCCTCAACTCAAAATATTATTATGCATCATGAAGACAGTATAAGTAGTTGGACAAAAGAAAACAGCACGCCCACGCTTGTTTTGTAAACAAGCCTCAAACCCTTACGTCAAAGTAGCTTGCTTCTCAAGGACAGCGAGTTATTCACCGTTTACGTTAATTGTGTCCACCTACGTTAGTACCTTTGCTTTGATAATAAAGCATCTTACTTTAGGCTAATTTTACAGTCATCTTGCTCCTTACTTAGGATTTAAAAGGAGTAACTTATAAGTCTAACTTAAGATTCATGTTATTTATAAAAAATTTATATAGCTTAGAAATATAGTCAGTTGAAATCATTTTGGATAAGAACAACTGTGAGGAGACAAGTACTTCAGCCAAATTTTCGATCAAGATTCCTTGAGACTGACTAGATCAAGATCCAAAAATTTAGAAATTACATTTTGTTAGGAGATTATAATAATGAGTACCAGATTTTTCCCGTCCAGTTTTGTCTCTGTCGGTGTGGTGTCTGTGATTTCTCTAGCCTCTGTCGGCTTAGCTGGCGCACCTGTAAACGCACAAGCCTCTTTAAATGAATATGATGTTACAGCACCCACACTAGGATATGGTGATACAGGAGAAGCCGTTGCAGATGTTCAAACTTTCTTGCAAAACCAAGGATATAATCCAGGTGAAGTTGACGGCGTATATGGTTCAAGAACAGGTACAGCCGTAAGCGAATTCCAAGAGGATCAGGGCTTGTTTAGAGATGGCATTGTCGGTCGCCAAACCTGGGATGCTATGCTCGGTTCTGAATCAGCAACTGAGAACGAAGTTGTAGAAGAAGAATCCACTTTTGAAGTGGAAACTGAGGACGAACTTGTAGAAGAAGAATCTACTTTTGACGCAGAGACTGATCCGGAATTGGGAGTCGAGTAATTAGGAACTCACAAAAAGCTTGCTCATGACAAGACGTTGACTATCTCATGTCAAGGAAAATCCTCAGCTAACCTTTCAATGTTTCTCGTAGGGGCGCACAGACGTGCGCCCTAACCTAATAGGAACAAGCTGTTCTATTTCCAAGTAGATCAATTTTCTGACAAAGCTGAATTCTCGTCCGCATTACAATCGCAGCTATTTTGCACGAAAACTGGCTCAAATTTGACTCAAACCTATGCCACTTTTAATTTTGCCCTCTCCCTCTGAGGTGGGTTGACCTAAATCTTTTCAGCCTCTATTTTAACTCTATTGTCAAATTAGAGGCTGAATATCGGATGAGACGAAATTTAATCTACGCCATTCTACTGGTAACGTTTGCTATCCTAACTTACCTATTTACACCGCAACCGCAGCCAGCATCCGCCTGCGCCTGTTGCATCGATGCAGGAACCTGGGAGCAATACTCGCAAGATGTCGGAGACTACGAACTCAAAACCTTCAATGAACTCCAATTTGCTTCCCAAGCCGAACTTTACATGACTCCTGCTGGGGCAAGCATTATTGAAGGACTGGGTGAGCCATCACCTCCCTATACAATATCACGATCAATCAATGGCAGAAATTGGAATTTCCAGTTCACTGATGACCAAGGGCGAACCGGAAATCTTTCCTTCTCCTATCCCCCAACTGTGACTCATTTTCGCAGTTCCCTGGGTAGTCAATTGGAAGGGCAAGTTGACCTTTATAAGGAATACCGCGCTGAGGGAAAAGTTTCTGGTAACGGGATTTTTGCTCCGGGAATAACTGATAATACCCGGTTCAAACTCATCTTACAGAGTACGGGAAATAAATGTATGAGTTCTGAACAATTTGATAGTTGGCGCTTGAATGTTTCTGGACCTGAAGCCGAGTATGCATTTTATGGCAGGTTGAACTGAATTTTGTAGTTTTCGGTTTTGTTGCACGTCGTTGGGCGCACGTCAGTGCGCCCCTACGGTTTCCGGTTCATTCAGAACCACCAAATCCTCCACCCCCAGGCGTCTCAATTACAAACACATCTCCCGCATCCATTTCCACAACCGCTGTATTTCCTAATTCCTCAATCGTTCCATCCTGACGTTCCACATAATTCTTACCCACAGCACCTGCTTCACCTCCTTGTAATCCAAAGGGTGCAACAACTCGATGTCCCGATAAAATTGCGGCTGTCATCGGTTGCAAAAACCGCATCCGCCGTATCACACCATTACCCCCACACTGTTTCCCCTTTCCACCACTATTTCCACGAATGCCAAACTGTTCTAAGACCACCGGAAACCGCCATTCTAAAACTTCTGGGTCGGTTAAACGAGAATTGGTCATGTGGGTATGTACTGCATCTGCCCCATTAAACTCTAGCCCAGCACCGGAACCGCCACAAATGGTTTCATAATATTGATAATTCTCATTACCAAAGGTAAAATTATTCATTGTCCCCTGAGATGCTGCCATTACCCCCAACGCCCCATAAAGCGCATCGGTAATCACCTGAGATGTTTCCACATTTCCCGCCACAACCGCCGCCGGATAACGGGGATTTAATAAACAGCCTTCGGGAATAATAATGTCTAAGGGTTTGAGACATCCCGCATTTAACGGAATATCATCATCCACTAAAGTCCGGAAGACATAGAGAACCGCCGCTTTACACACCGCAGCCGGGGCATTAAAGTTATTAGATAACTGGGTGGATGTCCCGGTGAAATCAATCGTGGCGCGGCGATTTTCTCGGTCAATGCGAATAGTCACTTGAATCTGTCCACCTGTATCTAAGTTATAAGTAAAATTGCCATCTTTCAGCACATCAATGACACACCGCACCGACTCTTCGGCATTATTCTGGACGTGTCCCATATAAGCTTGTACGGTATCTAATCCCGACTGTTTCACCATTCGCCGTAACTCTTGTACGCCTTTTTCATTGGCAGCAATTTGGGCTTGTAAGTCGGCGATATTTTGGGTGATATTTCGCACCGGATATGTGCCAGATAGGAGTAATTCGGATAATTCTTTTTCGCGGAAACGTCCGGATTCTACTACCTTAAAATTATCGAGTAATACGCCTTCTTCGTCCACCGTTGTGCTATCCGGGGGCATCGAACCGGGGGTAATTCCGCCAATATCTGCATGGTGTCCCCGTGAGGCAACGTAGAATAAGGGAGATGGATTTTTATCCCCCCTTGCCCCCCTTTGAAAGGGGGGTTGATTTTGATTTGTTGTGGGTTTTGTCGAAGATTTACTCGTTTGATCAATCGTATCGGTAATCCCGCTTTCGTCTAGAAAAACTGGGGTAATTACCGTGACATCAGGTAAGTGTGTTCCACCGTTATAGGGATTATTAATCGCATAAACATCTCCCGGTTTGAGGCTATCGCCATACGCCTCAATTAAACTGCGAACGCTTTCACTCATGGAACCCAAATGTACAGGGATATGAGGGGCGTTGGCAACAAGTTGTCCTTGTCCATCAAAAATAGCACAGGAGAAGTCTAACCGTTCTTTAATATTGACCGAGTAACTGGTGTTTTGCAGCGTGGTTCCCATTTGTTCGGCAATGGAACGGAATAGATTATTAAAGATTTCTAGCGTAACCGGATCAGGCTGGGAAAGTTCTGACTGTTGACTGTTGACTGTTGACTGTTGATTGTTGACTGTTGATTGCTGGGTTTTCTTTAAAATTAAATGATTCCGTTCGGTTACTTCGGCTTGCCAACCCGGTTCAATAACATTCGTTCCCGTTGTTTCAATAATTAATGCAGGCGCGGGAATAGAGTCTCCCGGTTGTAAGTCGTCCCGCTTAAATACAGGGGTTTCGTGCCATGCATCGGCAGTATACATCTGCACCTTAGCGACAGGTTGCGGCGGTTCTGATCGGTGACGCTGAATCACGGGTTCTTCTGGCACATCCATTGGCTGGATGACTTCCACCGACACCGAGTCCACAATTAGGGCTTTCTCTTCCACAATAAACCCATATCGTTGCCGATGCGCCTCTTCAAATTGCTGCCGCATTTCAGCTACGCTACCGAAATCGATAATTAAGGGTGAATCTGTCCCCTGATATTTCAAATGCACTTTGCGGATGACTTGACTATCAATTGGCGTGGATTCTCCTATCTGAGTCGTCGCAATTTCTTCTTTGCCGCTGGCTATTAACTCGGTGAATATTTCCTCCAAGGGGGCAATATCTGGTGTCCCTACCGATAGTAACTCCTCTGTTAATTTGGCTTCTACCGAACGTTCCCGCAAGGTTCGCACATCTGCCAATCCCATCCCGTAAGCCGATAATACCCCCGCATAAGGATGAAGAAAGACCTGTTTCATCCCCAAGGCATCTGCAATTAAGCAGGCGTGTTGTCCCCCTGCACCACCAAAGCAACACAAGGTATAGTTGGAGACGTCATAACCTCGTTGTAAGGAGATTTTTTTGATCGCATTTGCCATTTTCTCGACAGCAATGGCTAAAAATCCCGCCGCGACTGCTTCGGGTGTGCGCTTATCGCCAATATCTGCTGCTAATTGACTAAATTTCTCTCGCACCACTTGGTCATTTAAGGGTAAATTGCCATCGAGTCCAAAGACTTTAGGAAAGAAGTCAGGTTGCAATTTCCCTACCATGACATTGCAATCGGTTACGGTTAATGGACCTCCCTTAGAATAAGCAGCCGGACCCGGATTTGCCCCTGCCGATTCGGGTCCCACTCGATACCGCGCCCCATCAAATTTCACGATTGAACCGCCACCCGCTGCTACGGTATGAATGGACATCATCGGGGTGCGTAATCGAACCCCAGCAATCTCGGTTTCAAAGGTGCGTTCGTATTCGCCGTTGTAATGGGCGACATCGGTAGAGGTTCCGCCCATATCGAAACTGATAATCTGATCAAATCCGGCTAATTGACTGGTTTGTACTGCGCCGACAATACCTCCTGCTGGACCCGATAAAATACTGTCTTTCCCCTGAAATGTGCGGGCGTCTGTGAGTCCACCATTGGACTGCATAAACATTAATCGGATCGATTGTTGATTGTTGATGGAGGGAGTGCTAATATCTCCAGCTAACTGACTGGAAACTTGGTTAACATACCGTCGCAGAATCGGCGATAAATAGGCATCAACAACAGTGGTGTCACCCCGACTAACTATTTTCATCAATGGTGTGACATCATGGGAAACTGAGATTTGAGTAAACCCGATCGCACTCGCTAAGTTGGCAAGTTCCTGTTCGTGGCTGGGATAGCGATAGCCATGCATTAAGACTATGGCACAACTGCGAATTCCGTTATCGTAAGCGGCTTGTAACCCTTGGCGAGTGGCGTCTATCTGCACCGGAATTAATTCCTCGCCGTGGGCGCTGTAGCGTTCCTCGACTTCTATCACCCGTTCGTAAAGCATTTCTGGCAAGATAATCTCACGGGCAAAAATATCGGGGCGGTTTTGATAGCCGATGCGGAGGGCATCGCAGAAGCCTTTGGTGATCATTAGAACAGTGCGATCGCCTTTTCTCTCCAGTAAGGCATTCGTGGCGACGGTTGTCCCCATTTTCACGGCATCAATCTGTTCGGTGGGAATCGCTGCATCGGCGGAAAGTCCCATCACTTCGCGGATTCCCTGTACTGGCGCATCGGTGTAGCGATCGGGATTTTCCGAGAGTAACTTGTGAATTACCAATTGCCCATCGGGGCGACGCGCCACAATATCGGTAAATGTGCCGCCGCGATCAATCCAAAATTGCCACCCTTGATTAGAAGTCATGTCTACTACTGATGTACTGATGCCCTACTGTATACCAGCACCTTGTCCAAAAATTGTACAATAACGCGGCATCCTGGTCATTGTATTGCTGATTGTGCCGTTTGCGATCGCGCTGAAAAGCGTGCATTTTGGAATCGTCGAAACCCTTAATATACCGTAGTAGCGTACCATTCGACTTAAGTGGAATGTTGCTGACTCATATAGCCAGGAAATAAATTTCCGGCTAAAAGCTCAAGTAAGCTAAAGCTTACTCATGGGTATGCTGGCGATTGATGAACTCAGCGAACAGCGCCGCCAGAAATTAGCTGATAAAGTTCATCAGATGCAAATTAACGGCGAAATTTGAGCTTTAGCGACACAGAGGGGAGAATTTCGCCAGGTATTGCTGTGGAGAATTCAGGATTAACTTAGCACGAGTGCGATCGCAAGCCACGAAAAGACCCCGATTAAACCACCGAAATCACTTTTGCCTCCAAATTTAGGTGAGGTACGTGATATTATACAATAATTGCTCCAGCATCTCCTGTACAAGTGAAGGTGTACACAGTCCCTACATAGGAGATAACAGGAGATGAGTGATGCTAAAAAAAGCTGTTGCATATAGCCGGGTAGGTCAAAAGGGAGTTCGTGTTGCATCGGGTGTTGCAGAGAATCCCTCAGAATTCGTCGGCATACGACAAGGTGAAATTACCCCACGCTTGCAGGATTTTTTAGAGCGACTAGCCGCTCAGGATGATTTTGGTATAGGATTGGCTGAGGTAGGTAAGCGCGAGGTTACAGCCACAGATCTGGCAGCACTTACAGCCTTAACAGGATACGAACACGCAATTGTTATATTAACAGATAACAGAACAGTTCTAATTAATATGGGTTCTTACAAAGGAGGAGAGCTACCACCTAACACTAAAATACTACTAATGCACTCACACCCTGATGATCATGGCACTGGAATGGCAAAATTCATCTCTGAGGATGATGTAAACGCTTTAGTGTACTTGAATCAACGTTACAGCTATATGGTCACAGTTGATGGAACAGTCTACCGTTTCACCAGGGATACACCTTCATGTAGTGTGGCAAGAATCGTCAGGGAACTTAAGTACAGTGGATGGGTCAAACCAGAAACTTAAGAGGATGAAACCATGCCATTTTTTATTCAAAATGTAACAAAATGTGCTATCTGCGATCAGGTAATTGATAATCGTTATGATGCAGCACAACTCCCTTATATTCATCCAAAGGTCTCAAGCTCCCTGGCACAGTTAGCGAGAAGGTTTGTACATCGGTCATGTTGGCGAGGATGGAAAGACGCGAACTTATTTTCAACGGCAGCATTTAATCTAGCCAAAGAGGTAAACTCGCAAGAATCCGCTCTCAAACTTGAGTTTGCCAGCGATGGATTGATTGTATTTTGGGTCGCGGCTATGAATAGCTATCGATTGCAAGATTTTAAGTTACTTGTGACGATAGATATTCCTGTATCCGAAGCATTCAGAATGGGGAATCATATTGTTTCGGCGTTTTTGGAAAAGGATTTTCCCAGTACGTTTTTAATTGGGGATTATATCTGGAAAGTCAGACGTGATGATTCAGGAAATGTTGAATTCACGATAAAGGAAGGAGGGCAGATTGCCGATAAATTCATCGTTCCCATAGATAGGCAGAGTTGCTGGGTAAATGCGATGAAAGAAATCATAGCGCAAGGAACTCAGAAGGTAGGCGAAATTCCGACAGTGAGTACATCGGGTTACTAGGACATCGGTCAAGAAACCAGGTTTCTTTGGGTCAAAGGTTGATATTGTATTGTCATTCTCACGAGAAACCCGGTTTCTAGGAATACTTGACCGGGGGAGGAAAAATTTAATTCAAGCTTATCCGAGCAGTATTGAGGGGTACAATATGTCGTGTCCTTCCAGAGGGTGGTTTAAGTGAATCTAGCATGGAATATTGTCGGCAAGACTTGGAAAAGGCTATTATAACGACTTAAAAATAGTTTACGCTGAGGGGTGTAACCCCTTTTTTTTATTACTTCGCTCTACCCGGTTTCTACCGATGCAGCGTTTCGTCAGGGCATTGAATATGACTACCACCTTAGCCTATAACTACCAATTTGGCGGATGCCTACCCGCCGATTCCCCCACTTATGTGTGGCGACAGGCAGATGTTGAACTCTACAACGGGTTAAGGGCAGGGGATTTCTGCTATGTCCTCAACTCCCGACAGATGGGGAAATCTAGCTTGCGGGTGCAAACCATGCGCCGCTTACAAGCGGCAGGATTTGCTTGTGCGGCGATTGACCTAACGAAGATTGGTTGCCAAAATCTCACCCCAGAGCAATGGTATGCTGGTTTAGTCCGTCGTTTGGTGATTAGTTTCAATCTGACCCAAGAATTTAACTTGCGTCGATGGTGGCGCGATCGCGATTTACTTTCGCCCGTACAACGCTTCAGTGAGTTTATTGAACGTATCCTGCTTCCGGCGATTCCGCAACCGATTGTTATTTTTATTGATGAAATTGATACGGTTCTCAACTTAAACTTTCGCGTCGATGACTTTTTAGCGGTGATTCGTGCCTGTTATGATAGTCGTGCCGATCATCCCGCCTACCAACGCCTCACATTTGCCCTGTTGGGTGTCGCGACTCCCTCGGAGTTAATTCAAGATAAACATAGCACCCCCTTTAATATTGGTCGGGCAATTGAACTGACAGGGTTTCAATTAAATGAATGTTTACCCTTAGCCCAGGGATTAGCCACCCACGTTAACTATTCTCCCGCCATTATCCAGGAAATATTAACCTGGACAGGGGGTAAACCCTTTCTCACCCAAAAGCTGTGTCAGATTGTCCTGCATCAAGCCGAACTCTGGTTACCCACGAAGATTCCCCAAGATAAATCCCAAATTAGCGTGTGGATTGAACAGTTGGTGCGATCGCACATCATTGACAACTGGGAAGCCAAGGATGAACCCGAACACCTAAAAACTATTCGCGATCGCCTTTGTCGCTGTACTACCCGTCAACTTTTAACACTCTACCAGCAAATTCTCGATCAGGGAGAAATCCCTGCCGATAATAGTCTAGAACAACGGGAATTGCGCCTATCAGGATTAGTAGTGAAACAGCCAATTGGGAAAAACTACGCCCAGCCTGTTTTGAGAGTCTATAACCGCATCTACGCCTCTATCTTTAATCGGGATTGGGTAACCAACGCCCTGAATAATCTGCGCCCGTATCACTCGCCGATGATGGCTTGGTTTGCCAGTGGGTGTCAGGATACGTCTTATTTGTTGAACCGAAATCAATTACAACAAGCCTCAGTTTGGGCAAAAGGGAAACGCTTAAATCAAAAGGACTACCAATTCCTGAATGCGAGTCGTCAGCAGATTATCGCTGGTTCTTATCGAGGAAATCCCAACCCCCAGAAACAATTAGATACAACATCGACAAGAAAACCCTCTCCACAACCTACCCCTCCAGACTTCTTACCGACGTCTCCGCCGCGTTCCTTGAGTGCCGACGAGCAGATATTATATGATCATTTACTCTATTGGGTACAACGAGAATCCCCCCAGCAACTCATCGAACGATTTGATCAACTATTTATTACCGCGAAAAACTACGCCGAACCCGACATTATCGCCGCTTTCCACCGAATTATCCTCGCTAATCCCCGCCATCAAGACTTTACCCATATTCTCAATCGGTGCTGCCATATCTTGATTAATCGATGGCAAATGCAAGGCAACCACGATCAGGCGATCGCGCAATTGGTGGCATTATTTGAAAAACCCTTTCAACCGGGGACAATTAAAGCGACGTCGGGACTATCAAAGCGATTGCGACAACTCTTGCAAGTATTTACTCAAAGTGAAGACTTTCAAACCCTAAAACGCTTGGTCAAAGTTGTTGATCACACCGCAGATGTGGATCGCCAAGACTCCAATCCCGCGTTAGGACAATTGATTTGTCGATACCCTTATTTATACACCCACGCCTTACTAAGTTCCGATAGTTCCTACGAACACCAGCAAACTATCCGCCACATTCAAACTCAACGCCAGTGGCAATTAGAAATGAACCTCTCTCAATATGTCACCTATTTAATCCGGCGAGTGCGACTGGCGTCCAGTAAAACCCCCACCGCAGACACCACTCTGGTTCAACCTGTACCCAATCCGACTCTGTTAAGCGATCGCGAACTCTACTTCGCCCTGAAGCAGTTTATGGGTAAAGTTGAAGGATCTTACACTTACCGAGACTTAGCCCAACGTTTTCTCAAGCAAAGTAATCAAACGCGCTCTTATCGTGCTTTTAAAGCCGATTTATATGAATACTTAACAGCGGCAATTGAACCTGCTTATGGTAAACATCAATTCAATCAGCGTTTAGCGCAACATCTCAAAAACACCTTGCCGGATAGCGATTCTAAGAAAATAAACGACTTTTTACTGTTGAGAACCTGTAGTCAATTATTGAGTTTTTTAGTCAGCAGTCCTCAGCATCCCAATCACTATGTCTTTATTGATTTAATTTCTAATATGGGGTCGATTCGTACAACGGGATTATTGCTGAAAATTATTCTGCTGTGTGGCAAGGTTAAACCGGATTTAGAAAAGCGATTTTCAATTTTGTTCAATCACTACGAATGTCAAACAATTAATGATATTTTTTGGTTGGTTCAATCTCTCGAAAATCTTAATGTTGCCTTTTTTGTCAATTTTGGCAATATGGATCTGTCTCGGATTCAAAAGTAATGGTCATTTGTCATTTGTCATTTGTCATTTGTCATTTGTCGAAGAATTATGGTACTCCGTAGGGGCGGGTTTAGTCACATCTGGGTGAAAACCGTCCCGTTAATGGTAAAACCCGCCCCTACACACAGACGCGCCATGGCACGTCTCTACTCCCTCATCTCCCCCAGCTAGCTTCACTGCACCCCCCATACTCCATCTCTAAGTTGCAAGTCAAACTCGTAACGATTATGATTTAGTGGTAAACATTATAAGAGCAGAGGTGTTATTGGCACGATGGTAGAGGTTCGAGAAATTCCGCTACAGCAAATTCGCCGTCCCCTTCCCCGCGAAAACGACGCCGAAAAGGTACTGGAGTTGATGAAATCCATCCAGGAAGAGGGATTAAAAGAACCCATTGATGTACTCGAAGTTGATGGAGAGTATTACGGATTCTCTGGGTGTCATCGCTTTGAGGCACATCAGCGCCTAGGGAAAGCAACGATTAAATGCCGGGTTCGCCGCGCCCCTCGTGCTGTCTTGATGCGACATTTAGCCTGAGAAGCCTCATTTTTGTTGAGTGAGAACAGTTCATACTTTAGGATGATATGTAACCGATCGCTCATAGTTTAGGATTAACAGTTGGTGTGCCAAAAGTCATTCCCGATACCTTGAGCAACAGGATAAAGTTAACGTTATTTTTGGAACAAATTAGGAGATCACTATGCAAACTGCTGATAAATCTGCGCCCGTCAATATTGGTATTTCAGAACAAGACCGCAAAGAGATTGCCGAAGGATTGTCTCGTCTGCTAGCAGACACCTATACCCTTTATCTCAAGACACACTACTTTCACTGGAACGTAACTGGACCGATGTTCCACTCGCTGCATAATATGTTTGAAACGGAGTACACTGAATTAGCGGTAGCGGTGGATGATATTGCTGAACGGATTCGTACCATTGGCTATCCAGCGCCTGGTAGTTATAGCGAATTTGCCGAACTTTCTTCGATTCCAGAAACCCGTGGGGTTCCGGAAGCCACAGAAATGGTACGTTTACTGGTAGAAGCAAATGAAGCGGTGGTGAGAACGGCGCGGGAGGCGTTTCCGGCGGCTGAACGGGCGAATGATGAGTCTTCCGTTGACTTGTTAACTGAACGGATGCGGACTCATGAGAAAACCGCTTGGATGCTGCGGAGTATGTTGAACTAATCGGTCATTATCGGTGGGGAGGGCGGGTTTTGTTGTTCCGTTATTGGTGGGGAGGGCGGGTTTTGTTGTTCCGTTATTGGTGACTAGCTGAATTGAGTCCCTAAACCCGCCCCTACAATCTTTTGATTAACGCCTCAGCAAACGTCGCCGCCGAGTTCGCAAATAGACTCCCAGGGGAAACTGATAAAACTCCATTAATAGCCAGACAATAACGGCAAAATGGAAGAAAAAGGTTAATCCTGTCCAAGCCAGAGGTAGCCAAGCCAGGCGACTACCGGGCGTTGGCGGGAAGGTGTAGGCAGCTACGCCAATTAACGTGGTGGGTAGTATCACAAACGCCGCCGCAAAAATCCACGTTACCCATCCCCATTCAACCCCTTGGAGGTGCGCCCCCACCCAGTTTTTACCATTCCAACGCCAGGTGAGGGGAGGCTGTCTATCGGTCATTTTCAATAATTGCTGTTCCAAGTCAGCCACGAAAATATGACGACAGGCTTCACAAGCCATCGCATCCATTAATGGCATCCCCTGAATTTGACCCACACGACAGATGGGACAGGGGTAAATCCCTTGATAGTGCAAACGGTTGGTTAAATCGGGTAGGTATTGCATGTCAACAGCAACGTGCTTCTTTGATAATATTAGCGAGGTTGCCAAAAGAAATCTGCGATCGCGCCATTTTCTTCTACCGCTTCCGGCATACCGAACAATACCGAACGCTGAATTAAGGGACGATAACTCAGACGACGGGCAACTCGGCTGGGTATACCATAGCCATAGACGATATGACCCCTACCCGCAATCACGACGACTTGATAATCCGGATTAACGCTGAGAAAATCAGCAATCCCTTCAGCCATGGTTTCATCCCATAACACCTGAACCGTGAAAAATCGCTCAAAGCGATCGCTATTACCATGACCTGCCTGTTGATGCTGATTATAAACCGCTTCAACCATTTGCCGATAGTCTGCGTTATCGGTGCGAATTTCGTCCAGGGGAGGAATCTGTTGAAGTTCGTCACTCGTGAGACTTTCTAAGCCATTCCGGGCAACTTTGCGGCTAATTTCCGTGGGGGTATTTAGTGCTAAAACAGGCAGTTGATGGGTTTGAGCAAACTGTAATAGGGGGGCATAATAATCCCAGGGAAATCCCCAGCGTTGTTCATAGTCTGTTTGCTCAATCAATTGAGTTTCTGTCAGGTGTCCAGCTAAGTATTGATCCAGAATATCCTGATAGGGACGCTGGAACATTTCCATCGCTAGGGCAATTTTGGGATTCTCTTGGTAAAGGGCTTGCAGAATGTCGAGTTGGGCTTTATGGTCGTCAGGATTACTATGAATTTCCCCTAGATAAACGACATCAGCTTTAACTAATTCCTGGAGAATCGTTTCTGGAGATGTTTCAAACTGCATCTCAACAGGTTGATTATTCGCCTGTGTCAGCAGATGAGACATTTGAGCGCCAGCCGGGGGGGTACAGAAGCAAACGATACCCAAAGACAAAGCGCAAAGTTGGGTTCTTAGTAAGGGCTTTAGCCTATATTTGCTGAGATTTCCTGACGTCAAAATAACCTACAATTGATTCCACTTGTTTAGCTGTGCCATGCTTGAAAGCTTACAATTTTTATAGTCGCACGTCAATCCGGGGACATCTTTAATCTATCATCTAATTCATCATTGTAGGGGCATGGCACACCTTATTTGATGAATTAGAATTGGTTCGTAGTGAGGGAACCTCAGCCCTCTCCAGCTAAGCTTTATAGCACTCTTCGTGCTTACTACAAACAAAACCCTATTTTAGCTGTGCCACGACAGTAGGGGCGCATGGCGTGCGCCCATAAAATCGACAAATCTTAATCCACAATTTTAGCTGTGCCACGCCGCCATCGTGCGTTAGGCGCATTGTCAGGTTAACTTGTATTGTCCCACAACATCATTCTGCATGAGTCTCTCAGGTTGAGAGATATATCGCTATGATCATAAATTTATGACATCTATGAAGCGTCGTCAGTTTATCCAATTTGCTACCTCGGCTTTAGCAACCATCGGTTTAAACCAACTGGATTTACAGCGCCAATCCTTACGCTATGGTAAAGTCTTAGCCCAAAGCACCCCCCGCAAACTTGCCCTGTTAGTGGGGATTAACCAGTATCCCACCAATAGCGATCGCTTTACTAGCCTCTCTGGATGCGTCAATGATGTTCGCTTACAGGAACAACTCCTGATTAATCGCTTCGGGTTCCAGCCGGAGGATATCAAGACAGTTACGGATACCGAGGCGACTCGTGATGGCATTTTAACCGCCTTTGAAACCCATTTAATTCAGCAAGCCAAACCCGGAGATGTGGTAGTGTTTCATTTTTCGGGACATGGTTCACAAGTCATTGATCCCAATCCCATTGATCCGACTTATCCCCTGAATAGTTCCTTTGTTCCTGCGGATGAACATTGGCAAGCTGATAAAGGTATCGTCAATGAAATTACCGGACATACCCTATTTTTACTCATGTTCGCCCTGAAGCAGAAAACCGACAATGTTACCGTGGTGCTGGATAGTTGTCATTCGGGGGGCGGAACCCGGGGAAATGTGAAAATCCGGGCGATTCCCGGGGGCGTGGATTTCCGGATTAGTCCCGAAGAAGTCGAGTATCAACAACAATGGCTAAAACGGCTGAATCTATCCCCTGAGGATTTTATCAAATTGTATCAGCAAGGCGTCGCCACTGGCGCGGTGATTGCCTCAGCCCAACGGGAACAATTCGCGGCGGATTATCCCTTTCCCGGGTTTTATGCGGGAGCGTTTACCTATCTGCTCACCCAAACATTATGGCAGAATAACCATGATGTGGAAAGTGCGATCGCGGGAATTGAACGGGATATGCGATTCCTGTCTACCCAACTCCCTCTGGTAGAGGTTCCGCCAGATAGTCGCCATCAACGAGAACCAATTTATTTTACAGAACCCAAAACCCTCCCCGCCGAAGGTGTGGTGACAAGAGTTGAAAATAATCGGGTACAAGTTTGGTTAGGGGGAATTTCCCAAGAGAGTTTAGAGGCGATTTCTGAGGGGTCTATTTTTACTCCCCCATTCCGCAGTCGCGGCGAAACCCCCAAAGTTGAATTAATCTCGCGCAACGGGTTAATCGCTGAAGCCAAAGCCGAAGGAAACGTCCAACCGGGAGAATTATTACAGGAATTTGCCCGCACAATTCCCAGTGATTGGAAACTCCATATTGGGCTTGATCCGTCCTTAAATCAGGAGACAGAAACGGCAAAAACTGAACTGGAATCACTAAAACGGATTCAACCGATTCTTCCCCAACCGGGAGAGTTTCCCTATCCGGTGGATGTGCATTATATTCTTAGTCGGATGACGGATGAGTATCAGCGTCAATTGTCATCAGAAACGCCGAAAAAAATGCCACCTGTGGATAGTTTATGCTTATTTTCTCCCGCCTTAGAAGTGATTCCCGATTCCTTTGGCATACCGGGAGAAACGGTGACTCAAGGAATTGAACGGTTACAGGGTAAACTGAAATCCCTGTTAGCGGCGCGAATTATGCGAATGACACTGAATGCTGAATCCTCGCGGCTGAATTTAGAGGTAACAATGGGTTTAGAAAATCGTCCCGAAATTGTTGCCCAAGCCTTTACACCACGGGGGTGTCGTCAAGATGAGAGCAAATGTCCACCGTTAGGGAGTCGCAGCGAATCTGGGCAACTCTTGAGTCATCAATTATCTGTGGGAGATGCGTTTCAGTTTCGAGTGACGAATCGGGAAGAGAAGGATTTACATTTGGGAATTATGCTGGTTGATCCCACCGCTGGAATTACGGTTTTATTTCCTAATGAATTTCAGGAAAACGCACGGCAAGATCCGGATAATGCCACCCGAATTAAGCCCAATCAAACGCTGTTAATTCCCAATCCCAACAAAGATGATTTTGTCTTGGTAGCTGAAGAGGCTGGCTTGGGCGAAGTATTAATTGTCGCCAGTGATCAACCCTTAAATAAAGCCTTACTCAAAATGCGTACCCTTGCCAGAGGGGAAAAGGGGATAATTTCGACGCGGGGAGAAGACTCATTGGAGATAATTAATGATTTAGTTGATGATGTTAGTCGAGGCGCACAAGTGGGAGTAAGGCGGCGGATTCGCACCTCACAAATGGCAGCGCTTTCGATTACGTTTAACGTGGTTTAACCCCTATTATCAACAGTCGTAATCGTAGGGTGCGTTAGGCGCATTTGAGGATTAACCTTTATCATCTCAATACATAAGCGCCGTAACGCACCATGTTGCCATCAAATAAGGTGTGCCGTAGGGTGCGTTAGGCGCATTTGAGGATTAACATTTATCATCTCAATACATAAGCGCCGTAACGCACCATGTTGCCATCAAATAAGGTGTGCCGTAGGGTGCGTTAGGCGCATGGGAGGATTAACGTTCACCATCTCAAAACCTAAGCGCCGTAACGCACCATGTTTCCGTTCGGTATGACGATATTTCGGTGCGTTACGCTGCGCTAACGCACCCTACTTTTAGAGAGATTTAATTCCACTCGCCTTGTAATGTAAACGCTGCCCAATAATAGGGAGATTTCCATTGAGTGTCTCGCTGCATTTGTAACTGAGTTTCCCGCAACGCTTGGGCAGGCTTTAACCCATCATTCAACATTAACTGATAAAATCGAGTCATAAACTCTGCCGTTGCTGCATCATCCACATTCCACAAACTCACCACTAAACGCGGCGCACCTGCATACATAAACCCTCGCGTCAACCCCACTAATCCTTCGCCTCGAATTTCTTCTCCTAATCCCGTTTGACAGGCACTTAATACCACTAATTCCGCTGGCAGATTTAAGTTAAAGATATCATGGAGACGTAAAAAGCCATTTTGGGAATTCCCTTGTTCATCCACTAACGATAACACCACACCGGATAATTCGGGCGCTTCACTATTGAGAATGCCGTGAGTGGCTAAATGAATGATTTGATAATCTCTCAGTTGGGGATTGTTGATAAAGTCATGATTAGCCTCAAAATCAAATGCATTGGTTTGTGTCTCTGATGCGACTAAATTGAGAATCGCTTCCGCTTCAGTGCGCGTTCCGGGAAGGCGACTTAAGTTAATCTCAGAAACGCGAACAGAACGGTTGAGTAAGAGTTGGTTTAAATCCGGTTCTGTGCCTCGGTTGGAGGCAGTTTTGAGGCGGTTATCATTGTTGGTAAAAACGGGGTCAGCCAGAATCGCTAATTGTTGAGGCGCTTCCTGGCGTCCGTTAATTTGGTCACGAATAATCCCTAAGGTGGAACTGGAGGGTAAGTTGACCAGTTCGTATTGATTGATTAGGGGGATTGGAGTATCGGTATCGGCGGTTTCGGGTGTGGCTAAAGCGGCAAAAGGAATGTATTGTAATGCCCCATCCGCAACAACCACGATGCGTTTTTTTGTTAATTGTTCAGCCACTTGTCCGAACAGGAGTTCACTCAGTTGTGCCACAGAATTTAAATTATCACGGGGGACAACTTTAGCAATGCCTCTGGGATTGCCAATTTCATAACCGGGAATTTGTAAGAGGCTATAAAATCGGCGGGCTAGGGTTTCAATTTCATCTCTGGCAGGGAGTTGATAACTGGTTAAGCTATCTTTGGTTACCGCCCAGAGATAACTATTGTCTCTTCCCAAGGAATACTGTAATAACAGAGTATCGTCATCTAAAATCTGTTGTTGAACTTGTTCTAAGGTGAGGGGTTGGGGATATTTCAGGGCGGCATATTTAGGACTTGTTGTCCGGATTTGGTCTTGCAGTTTTTGATAGTCAGCTAAAAGTTGTTGCCGTTGTTGTTCAATAGCGGTTTTCTGGGCTGGGGTAGAGTCAGGATTACTATATATTTCAATCCGTTGTTTTTCCGTCGCATCGAGTTTGGCGTTTAAGGTTTGTTCTTGTTGGAGTAAGTCAGGATCGACACCTTCTCGGATATTGGCATTGGCTTCGGTGAGTAATTCTAATAGCGTTCTGGCGCGAGAACGTTCACTGATATGGAAGGCTTGTTTATCGTAGCCTTGATCAGGATTTTGTTGATGCAGTTGCATCAGCAGGTCGATGTAGAATTGGTAATAACTTTGTACCGTGGAGAAATAGGTTTGGCGTAATTCAGGGCTGGCAATTTTAGTGCGTAGTTCTTCGATAATGTCAATCGAGGCTTGTATGTGAGTCAACGCTTGTTGGAGATTTCCTTTGTTTCTTTCTACGGAGGCGATATTGGAGAGAGTTATTGCTTCTTGGGTGCGATCGCCCACAGCCTGAGATAAGGGTAAAGCCTGTTGGGAGTACTCTAATGCCTGTTGTTTTTCTCCTAAGTCTGAATAGACAGCACCAATATTATTCAGGGTTGTTGCTTCCCCGGCGCGATCGCCCACAGCTTGAAATAGGGGTAAAGCCTGTTGGTAGTACTCTAATGCCTGTTGTTTTTCTCCTAAGTCTGAATAAACAATACCAATATTAGAAAGGGTTGTTGCTTCCCCGGCGCGATCGCCCACAGCCCGTCTTAAGGGTAAAGCCTGTTGGTAGTACTCTAATGCCTGTTGTTTTTCTCCTAAGTCTGAATAGACAGCACCAATATTAGTCAGGGTTGTTGCTTCTTTGGCGCGATCGCCCACAGCCTGGGATAAGGGTAAAGCCTGTTGCAAGTACTCTAATGCCTGTTGCTTCTCTCCTAAGTCATCATAGACACCACCAATATTAGAGAGGGTGCTTGCTTCCCCGGCGCGATCGCCCACAGCCTGGGATAAGGATAAAGCCTGTTGGTAGTACTCTAATGCCTGTTGTTTTTCTCCTAAGGAATCATAGACACTACCAATATTAGAGAGGGTGACTGCTTCCCCGGCGCGATCGCCTACATCCTGGGATAAAGGTAAAGCCTGTTGCAAGTACTCTAACGCCTGTTCTTGCTCTCCTAATTCAGCATAGACAGCACCAATATTATTCAGAATTTCTGCTTTCCCAGCGCGATCGCCTACAGTCAGCCTTAAGGGTAAAGCCTGTTGGTAGTACTCTAATGCCTGTTGTTTGTCTCCTAAGTCATGATAGACACGACCAATATTAGTCAAGATTGTTGCTTCCCCGGCGCGATCGCCCACAGCCTGAGATAGGGGTAAAGCCTGTTGGTAGTACTCTAATGCCTGTTGTTTTTCTCCTAAGTCTGAATAAACAACACCAATATTAGAGAGGGTTGTTGCTTCCCCAGCGTGATCACCCACAGCCCGCCTTAAAGGTAAAGCTTGTTGGTAGTACTCTAATGCCTGTTGTTTTTCTCCTAAGTCTGAATAAACAACACCAATATTAGAGAGGACGCTTGCTTCCCCGGCGTGATCGCCCACAGCCTGAGATAGGGGTAAAGCCTGTTGGTAGTACTCTAATGCCTGTTGTTTTTCTCCTAAGTCTGAATAAACAACACCAATACTATTTAGGGTTGTTGCTTCCCCGGCGCGATCGCCCACAGCCTGGGATAAGGGTAAAGCCTGTTGGTAGTACTCTAATGCCTGTTGTTTTTCTCCTAAGTCTGAATAGACAGCACCAATATTAGTCAGGGTTGTTGCTGCTTGGGCGCGATCATCCACAGCCTGAGATAAGGATAAAGCCTGTTGGTAGTACTCTAATGCCTTTTGTTTTTCTCCTAAAGCTGAATAGACACGACCAATATTATTCAGGGTGACTGCTTCCCCGGCGCGATCACCCACCGCCCGTCTTAAGGATAAAGCCTGTTGGTAGTACTCTAATGCCCGTTGTTTCTCTCCTAAGTCTGAATAGACATTACCAATATTATTCAGGGTGGCTGCTTCCCCGGCGCGATCGCCCACAGCCTGAAATAGGGGTAAAGCCTGTTGGTAGTACTCTAATGCCCGTTGTTTTTCTCCTAAGTCTGAATAAACCAGACCAATATTAGTCAGGGTTCTTGCTTCTGATGCGCGATTTTCAAGTTGTTGATAGATAGGTAAGGCTTGATTATAGTAATCCAGCGCTTTTTGTTTTAATCCTAGTGAATTATGAGTTCTACCCAGTGCCAGATTAATCAAAGCCTCTTTTGATTGATCCCCTACCTCACGCCACAAAGGAAGTGCTGTTTCCAATTTTTCGATCGCTTGTTGCAGTGATTCGGCTGTCCCTTGTTGAAACAGTTGCCATGCCTCTTCAGACAGTCGTTCGGCTTCAGCGCGTTTGTCGGTTTGGGCGATCATTATCGGCGCTATCTCTCCAGTGCGTTTCGGTAGGGATAACCCCTGATCTTGTCCCACAGCGACGATGAAAATGCTGCTGAATATAGTGATTACAGCATGACAGGAATAAACCAACCATTGCCGAGAAGCTAAGGTTGACTTGAGAAAACAGGTTTGACGTTTTTCTGTTGGCTTTTGGTAATGCATCAGTTTACGTTCACGTTTGGGTTGAGTGCGCCTTCACTACCCTCTATGTCTTACGAGGTTGAGGTTATGCAATGTAGAGACGTAGCATGCTACGTCTCTACGTCCCCATTTTCACCTATCCAGGGATTTATCTCTACCCAGCAAACCGTTCTAATAATTCCTCACGAGAAAGCGTCAATAGCAAAGGAGTCAACTCTTGATGGGGTAACTGTAACATGGCTGCGATTTTGTCAGCTAATTCGGCATCAACCTCACCAAACCTTACTCTCAGCAGGTTCTCCACCTTTTCTCGCCCCTCTGCGCTTAATCTCAAATCTTGCCCAGAACCCTCGCCAAACCACAGTAATAACTCCTGCTTAGAAAGGCTAAACAGTAGACGAGTCAACACCTCTGGCGGTAACTGTAACATCGGTGCGATGATCGCTTCTAATTCGGCATCAATCTCACCAAACCGCACTCGGAGGAAGTTTTCCACCATGAGTCGCTGTCCTTCTTGTCTGCCTTCCAGCCTACCTTCTTGTCTGCCTTCTTGTCTGCCTTCTAAGACTGCCTCTTCCCGCCATTTAAAATACGCTGGTGATAAATTCATAATTAACTCCTGATCTGCATTACTTAACCTTTCACTCCTGCCCACATTAATGCGCCAGTTGGCTAGTATTTCCAGGATATTGCGCCGTTGTGGGTTCTCTTGGGGTAACCCGATTAACTCATCAATTGCTTGTTGCTGTGTTCTCCTTTTTCCTAAAACTCTTAACCAAAGTGTATCTTGAGTTACGGGTAATTGGTTAATCGCTACCAATGTTGTTCTCTGAAACTCCGGTAAGAAGTAACCCCTTCTCCCCAATTCTCCTCCTGATTCAACTTGGCACCAAACCCGTTGAGTAACCGTTGAGAACAAGAGGGCGATAGAATCCACAAAAGGGGTAACTCATCCTCTGACACAGAACGTTTCTCTCGTCGTGCCTTTCTCAAAAGTTCAGCTCGTAGCGAATACAATTTCAATAAGCAACCGTGTATTTCGGCTACAGTAGGGGCATTACGAAACGGTTCAAATAGACAAGCGGTAGTTGCCATTTTACCCAATAATCCCAGATTAGAAGAATCTGTCGAGGGAGAGGGTGCTGGTACAAACCAAACATCCACCTGGCGCACTTCGCTGGGTACATCTCGGCTAGTTTCTACTGTCCCCAGTGGCGCTAATAATTCTTCCAAATACTGCTTGGCAAATTGGTCATGAGGTTGTCGTGTCATAGGTCAAGGAACAGGGATGATAAAACCGATAACTTATTACTCCCGTTCCGGCATAAGCTGCTGTAATTCAACCCCCACAACGATTGGAGTTTTTCGTTCGTTATACAAGGATTTTATCGTGGAGTTTATGCCTAACGATATTTAAATAAAAAAACAATAATGTAGGATTAATTTGTTTATTTTATCGCTCATCAATCTAAGCGAGCGTTTTATCCTCATTTCCTAACTCCTTTTCCATCCTCCCCTAGAACATCGGTCTAGTAATCGAAATTGATCCTATAATTCAAAAAAACTGTAACAAGAGCGACCAAATAATACCTTTTGTAGAGACGTTGCATGCAACGTCTCTACAAACTACAAGGATTTCGCCGTTATTGTTATTCAGGTTTAAATACCGAATAGCTTACTGCACAGCTTGAATCGCCGCTTCTGCATTCACCAAACCCAGACCAAAGAAATAATTCTCAGCGGAACTGGGTTCAGGAAATACTAAAAATTCGGGTCTTTCTTCGGCTTTTTCCCCAGTTAAACGGGCTTGTTGATAACTTTGATAAAGATCCTGTTCTGTTTCCGTTAGCGTTAATCCCTGATAACTAGCTGTTTCTTCCAACACGTCTATAATTCGCTCTCGATTCAGGGTATTATTCACTCCTTTCATTAAAGCCACTACCCCAGATACAGCAGGTGCAGCAAAGGATGTTCCCTGAACTTGCACATAGTTACCCAAGGGATCGAGAGTATATCCCCAAGCATAGTCAGGTTTCGTTATCCCTTGCCATAATGATGATAATCCAGTCCCCCCGGTGGTTAAAATACCCCCACTCAAACTGCGACTGATATCTCCACCAGGAGCAACCACATCCAACCCTTTGCCATAATTACTATAGGAACTGCGCTCACCTTGCATATTCGTCGCCCCGACAGAAAGAACTTGGGGAATAGCCGCCGGGAAACTAATTCCAGACCGATTTTCATTTCCGGCTGAAGCCACAATTACCAGTTGAGGATTTGCCTCTAAAACACTCAAGATTTGTTCATTTAATGCTTGATGAGGCATTAATCCGCCTAAACTCAAATTAATTACATCAGCATCTCGTGCCGCCGCGTAGCCAATTGCTTCAATTAAAGAGATGGAATCTATTGCACCATTTAATCCAAAGACGCGGACAGGTAAAATTTTTGCCTGGGGTGCAACCCCGACTATTCCTTTTTGATTTGGAGAATGCGCCGCCACTACACCAGACACCCAGGTTCCATGAAATTCAGATGTTATCTGACTGCGAAAGTGTTGTTTAATTGAATTACCCCTTTCACAAGCAGACGCATCAGGGTTGTTCTGAGCGAATAGGAAGGCTATGTTTTTATACTCTTCCACCATTTCCTGACAAGATAGCTCAAAGGTATCGCGAAAATGGGGCTGAATAATATCCCGTTCATTCAGACTCAATCGAGTATCGGGATCGCCTTGTCCAGAACTAGAAAAGTCCCACCCCTTGACCTCACCGGGGAGTTTGTCGGGATAATGATCTGTGGTATAAATATTGTTAGCTAAATCCTGGTGATCCCACTGGATCAAACTGTCAATCACCGCAACCACAACTCCTTCCCCACCCTGGCTGGCTTGCCAAGACGCGATCGCGCCAATATCGGTACGAGGTAAAAACTTGCCTCGTTGCGGTGTACTATCGAGATGCCACAGTAGCGGTAATAAGGCGGTTGAAAAGGGAGTGTCTTTGGGCTTAGGTAAACGAGCAAGGCGTTGTTGCAGGATTCGCTCCGGATCAAGAATTTCTTGGCTAGAATTAATCAGGTTGGTTTGGGGGACAATTTTATCCGAAATGGCTTGAATAAAATTAGGTGTCGCTGACTGAATCCCACTGACTTGATTGAGTTGATTAGCAACGGTAATTATTTCTGTCCCTGATGCCGATTTTGACCGGGCGACATAGCGATTTTGACTGAAGCGGAGGGGACGAATGATTTCTAAATTCTGCTCGTTCAACACTTGTTGCTTCTGGGTTTCGGATGTCTCTGGTGCAAAACTAATGATGATTTCATTGGGTAACACAATCAAATTTTCATTCTCCCTATCCTCAGATTCCCCTTGGTTGAGAACGGGTAAGGTTTCCTCAACATAAGGCTGTTGTTGAATCTGATTGGTTAACAACCGGGTAGACGTTCGCACCCCAGCCGGAAGCCGAACCAACGCTAACTGATTACCGAGAGGGTCAACTTGTAAATTGGTATTCGGTTGTAACGTCGAACCTCGCCCTTGAATTCTCCTTGTAGTTAAATCGTCTTGGAGTTGCAAATATAGGGGTTTATTCCCTCGCGGCTGAATGGCTTTGAAGCGAACCGCCAGCACATCGTTACGTAGATTTAGGGGAATTTGTTTGCCATAGAATGAGTAGGATAGTGCTTCAGTCGGTTGGGTTTGAGCTAGAGAGGCTTGAGGATGTGAACCTAGATTGTCAATGTTCCACAAACAGGCTGTGATTAAAATGGCAGATACAAATCGCTTCATCTTGAGTATCCTTGTATACGCTACGATGTATCTCTACTTCTGGAGTAGGGAAGCTTATGCAAATCAGAGAGTATAATTATAAGTTGTAGGGTGCGTTAGGCGCATTTGAGGATTAACATTTATCATTTCAACACATAAGAGCGCCGTAACGCACCATGTTTCGGTTCGGTAAGCTGTTCGGCATTTAAATTGGGATACCTAAAACCCTGAAAGGCAACAGGCAACAGGCAACGGGCAACAGGGAATACACAATTTAAATGCGTTTTAGCTTATGGCGATAGTTCGGTGCGTTACGCTGCGCTAACGCACCCTACGGTTTGAGACAATTTTGGGATTTAATTCCATTCTCCTTGTAATGTAAACGCTGCCCAATAATCAAGCATTTCTACCCAGCAAACCGTTCTAATAATTCCTCACGAGAAAGCGTTAACAGCAAAGGAGTCAACTCTTGATGGGGTAACTCTAATATGGATGCGATCGCGCCTGCTAACTCCTGATCAACCTCACCTAACCGCACTCTCAGCAGGTTCTCCACCTTTTCTCTCCCCCCTTCGCCTAATCTCTGATCTCGCCCAGAACCCTCGCCAAACCACAGTAATAACTCTTCCTTGGAAAGGTTAAACAGCAGACGAGTCAACACATCTGGTGGTAACTGTAACATCGGTGCGATCGCGCTTTCTAATACTGCATCGATTTCACCGAACCGCACTCTCAGAAAGTTTTCCACCATTTGCCGCCTTCCTTCTTGTAAGGTTTCTTCCCGCCATTTAAAATACGCTGGTGATAAGTTCATGATCAACTCCCGATCTGCATTACTTAATGTTTCACTACTGCTTACATTGATGCGCCAGTTGGCTAGTATTTCTAGGATATTGCGCCGTCGTGGGTTCTCTTGGGCTAACCCGACTAATTCATCAATTGCCTGTTGCTGCGTTCTCCTTTTTCCTAAAACTCTTAACCAAAGTGTATCTTGATTTAGGGGTAATTGGTTAATCGCAACTAATGCTGTTCTTTGAAACTCCGGTAAGAAGTAAACCCCTTCTCCCCAATTCTCATCCTGACTCAACTTGGCGCAAAACCCGTTGAGTAAGCGTCGAGAACAAGATGGCGACAGAATCCATAAACGGGGTAAATCCGCTTCTGGTAGAGAACGTCTTTCTCGTCGCGCCTTTCGTAAGAGTTCAGCTTCTACAGAATTCAATTTCGACATGCAAGTTCGCACTTCTACTGGGGTAGGTGCATTGCGAAAGGGTTCAAATAGACAAGCGGTTGTTGCCATTTGACCCAGTAATCCTAGATTAGAAGTTTCTGTGGAGGGTGAGGGTGTGGGTATAAAGTAAACATCAACCTGGCGCACTTCACTGGGTACATCGCGGCTGGTTTCTACTGTACCTAGAGGGGCTAACAATTCTTCTAGATACTGCTTGGCAAATTGGTCATGAGGTTGTCGTGTCATTTTTCAGGGAATTAGGGATAAGGAATAGGGAATAGGGAATAGGGAACAGGGAACAGGGAAGAAGTTACAACGAACATTATTAGGCTCATCTCGGCTGACTATTCTGTACGTGAAATCCAGTGCCGATATTTTTTTATCAGCATTCATTGATTTTATACTGGAAAATAGATAATCGATTATTTAATATTTTGAATTGCTAGCCATTGGTTATTGTTTGTTTTTATATGAAAAGGCGGTTGAAATCGCTGCTACACAAACCAAGTCCGCAAGGTAAGGACTGGACTATCAGTAGCTAATCCGGATTTGGTATCCGTTGGGTTTCCTTACGTTTTCCCAACCTACAAGTTAATTGAATTGCGGCTACTGGAACGCTGCTCTAAATGTTGACGTTTTAATTCGAAACACACGACGGCGGCGGCAGAGGCGACGTTTAAGGATTCGGCTGGGGAGTCAATGGGAATTGATACCCATGTATCAATTAATTGGTGATGATTGGGATGAATTCCTTCGGTTTCATTTCCGAGGACAAATACTGAAAAGGGAGAAAAGGATAGGTTATAGAGTGTTGAGGTGGCTGTGCCGCTTAAGCCATAAATTGTATAGTTTGCCTGACGCAATTGCTGGAGGGCTTCAGATAGTTCCGCACAGCGCAATACTCTGGTATAAAAGGCTGTGCCTGCTGAGGCTTTAATTACGAGGGGATTTAAGTCAGGACATCCTTTTCGGGGGAGGATAATTCCGTCAAATCCAGCGGCTAGGCAAGTGCGGATGATCATGCCGACATTACTGGGATTTTTGACGCCATCTAAAGCCAAGAATTGGCAGGTTTGGGGTTTCTGGTTGGGGGGATGAGATTGTTCGCGTTCTAAATAGGTGGATAGGGCTTCCATCGCGGGGGGAATGACATCGACAACGACGCCTTGATCATGACGACCGTTGCGCGAAATTCGGGTAATGTATTTGGGGGATTCTCGCGAAATTTTGACACCGCGTTGTTTGGCTTGTTTTACGATTTCGTCAATGAATTCGCCGCTGGCATTATTGGCAATTAAGAGTTTATCGATAATAATATCTGGCTTCGATAAGGCTTCTAATACGGGTTTTCTGCCATAGACTGTAATAAATTTATCTCTGGGATGCTTTGTTTTTTTTGCTGTCATTGTTAGGTGGGGATTTTTTGCTCGTTCCCAATTTCACGGTCAAATCTATTCCACAATTTCAGCTGTGTCAGTCCAGTAGTGGCGTGACACACCTTATTTGATGAATTAGAATTACGCCCCGAAACCGTAGGGGCGCAAAGCTTTGCGCCCGATTCAATGGTAAAATCTATTCCACAATTTTAGCTGTGTCAGTCCAGTAAGGTGGACACTGCCCACCCTACCATTCTGCTTAACTGGGAGTCGTTTGCTGCTGTGCTACCCATTGATCATGCAGCCATTTTTCTGTTTGGCGTTGTCCCAAATTGGTTGACCAGATGATGTCTCGCTCAAAGGTGATGATCTGCTCCTGGGGTCCGACAATTACCCAGAAATAACTGCCGTCGGCTGGGTTGTAACATTTTACCTTCATCCCGGTGATGGTAACGGTTTGTGGTTCCCCCGTTTCCTGGCGGATCTGTATTTGTTCGTCATGAGGCTTAATCCACTGAACCTCCATTGAGTTCAACAGATCAGGAGCATAGTTTTGCAGATAGGCGATCGCAACGTTTTGGGCGCTTTGTTTGTTGGGAAGATCTCCATGACTTAGCTTGGCATCCATTCGGGTGATTCCCTTAAGCCGATTGCTATCCTGTGACACCACCACACTGAAGTGTTCTCCATAGAGTCCCTGATTCTGTTGATCGTCTCGTTCATACCGGAGATGCCAAACGGCTTCGCCATCCATGGTGACGGATTGACTGGTGGTGAGAATGAAGCCCCTGGGAATCTCTACCCTTTGCTCAATTTCAGCCAGTTGGTTCGCCGGAATAGAGGGGTTGAGTGATTGGGTGATCATGCTTTGCTGTTCGGATTGTACGTCTTTGGATTTATCTAGGGGTGAGTTCTGTTGGCTGGTTTGGGGAAACTGGCTGGCACCGGTCAATCCCAGGGAAGCGCCAATGCCTACAACCACAGACAACAGAACCAGTACATGAGTGGTTTTGATCATGATTCCTGTGAAACGGCTTTTGTTTAAGTAGTTAATATTTAATATGCTAAATAAAAGCTAACCTGTCAAGTCACGGATTGGCGAACCTCCGATTCAGCGCAGGTTAAGACGGATTCGTTCAAGCAACGTCTGTAGGCTATGCCGATCCTGCTGGTTCAGAGATGACATCAACTCAGCCACCCGGCGATAATGATCGGGTAGAACTTTCTCCAGCAGCGTCTCTCCCGCTTGAGCGAGTCGAACCACCATGACTCGGCGATCGCGGCTGTCTTCTTCCCTCGTCACCAGGTTGGCTTTTTTCATGCGATCGACTACCCCCGTGATTGAGGCGCAGGACACTCCCGTTTTCTCTGCGAGTTGGGAAATATTCAATCCATTGGGATTTCGCGCTAGCAGAATTAGGATGAAAAATTTCCGCTGGGAAAGACCGTAATCTGATAAGTAATCCTCTAGGTAGGATACAACCTCACCGGAAACGTGCATGAGAGTTAACCAGGTTTGTAAGGCGCTGATGTCTAACTCCGGAAATCGTGCGGCGAATACTTTTAGTGTTTCAGAGTTGGGAAAATCTTCTAATTCCAACATGGATTTGTTTCTATATTATCGGACTTGACATTAACCACTAACATATTGTCATGGGAGCGTCACAGATGCGTCACATCCACTGACTAGAGTGTAACTAAGTGATATTGATTCACTCCTCACACCTCAAAACCACACAATGCTCTCTTCCCCTTGGGATAGAGGGCATTTTTATTTATATTTCCTACTTTATAAGTATTGCATCTGATCATATAGTTAAAATTCCGATAAAACGATGGCTACTCTTGATCAACGTCGTCCCCAAAATGTTAAGGGTGATGTTTATGTGGATGAAACTTGTATTGATTGTGATACTTGTCGCTGGATGGCGCCCAATGTCTTCCATCGGGTGGATGCACAATCTGCGGTTTATCATCAACCGACGAATGAGGCTGAACGGTTAGCGGCGATGCAGGCGTTGCTATCCTGTCCTACGGCTTCGATTGGGACGGTTGATAAGCCGAAGGATATTAAAGATGTTCAGGAGACGTTTCCGATTCCGATCGCGGATGCGGATAATGTTTACCACTGTGGGTATCATGCAGAAGGATCTTATGGGGCGGCGAGTTATTTGATTGTCCGGGATCAGGGGAATATTTTAGTGGATTCGCCTCGATTTACGCCAGCGTTGGTGAAACGGTTAGAAGAGAAGGGGGATATTCGCTATCTGTATCTCACCCATCGTGATGATATTGCCGACCATCAAAAGTTTCGAGATCATTTCGGGTGCGATCGCATTCTGCATCGTGATGATATTACCGCAAAGACTCGCGATGTGGAAATTCAGCTAACCGGGGATGACGCGATCGCACTCTCCCCCGATTTGTTAATTATCCCGGTTCCCGGTCACACCAAAGGTCATACTGTTTTACTCTATCAGCAACGGTTTCTCTTTAGTGGGGATCATCTGGCTTGGTCTGACCACTTACATCAACTCTATGCTTTTCGCCATGTCTGCTGGTACTCCTGGTCAGAATTGCTGAATTCTATGCGGCGTCTGGCTACCTATCCGTTTGAGTGGGTACTTCCAGGACATGGACGGCGGTATCATGCAGATAAGGAAACGATGCGCCAACAGATGCAAAAGTGTATCGCTTGGATGGAAACGGTGCGTTAATCATTGGTCATTGGTCATTGGTTATTTGTCAGGCAATAGGCAATAGGTAATGGGCAATAGGTAATGGGCAATAGGTAAGGTAGAGACGTAGCATGCTACGTCTCTACACCCTCCCTCATCTTCCCCATCTCCCTCATCTCCCCCATCTCCCTCATCTCCCCCATCTCCCCCATCTCCCCCATCTCCCTCATCTTCCCCATCTCCGATTTCCTAAGCTATGACTCATGACTACATCCAACCCCCTAATATTCGACCGGCTTCTGTTCTGAGTCAGCAACTCAAATCCCTTTCTAAAGCTGTCAGTATGATTGTCATCGGGATCGGCTGTCTGGGGCTGTTGGGTTGGATGTTTAACCTTTCCCTATTTAAAAGCGTTGTACCGGGATTGGTGACGATGAAAGCCAATACAGCTATTGGCTTTATTGTTAGTGGGGCTTCCCTCTATCTGTGGCTTATGGGTAAAGGGAAAAGCAAAAAGCGTTCACCCTATCGGTCATCATTGATTGGTTCACAGGTGCTCGCGGTATTCGTCATCGTGCTGGGTTTGCTGACTATTATTCAATATAGTTTTAATCTCAACTTAGGCATTGACCAACTGCTCATTCATGAACGCCCTGATGCGATAGACGTTGCTGCTGGGGGGCGGATGGCACCGAATACGGCGTCTAACTTTTTGCTATTGGGTTCGGCGTTGCTGCTGTTAGGGAAAGAGGCTTATCTTTCCGCCCAGTTTTTTACGATTTTGGTTTTCTTGGTGGCGTCTTTTGGGTTAATCGGTCACCTGTACCAAGTTCCTCTCTTTTATAGTGTTGGTTCTTATACAGGCATGGCAATTCATACTGCCATTAGCTTTATTTTACTGGCGATCGGGATTCTCGGTGCTTCTGCCAATTGGGGGGCGATGAAGGTGGTGATTAGCGATCGCGCTGGGGGTATTATGGCACGACGTCTCCTCCCAGTGGTGATTAGTATTCCGCCTGTGTTGGGCTGGTTGGTATTACTGGGCTTTCGCGCTGATCTCTATCCGCCTGTCTTTGGATTTGCTTTTCGCAGTGTCTTGGCAATCATTATTTTTGGTGCATTAATTTGGTGTAATGCCAGACGATTGAATGCCATTGATGCCCAGCGACAACAGTTTCAACAGGCGTTGTTAGCCAGTGAACAGAAATTCCATGCCATTTTTGACCAGACGTTTCAGTTTATTGGTTTACTCAAACCCGATGGTACATTGCTGGAAGTGAACCAAACTGCTTTGGATTTTGGCGGATTGCGGCGTGATCAGGTGATTGGTAAACCCTTTTGGCAAGCAAGATGGTGGACGATTTCAGCCCAAACTCAAGCCCGATTGAAAGACGCGATCGCGCAAGCCGCTCAAGGTGAGTTTATCCGCTATGAAGTTGATGTGCAAGGGGCAGGCGATCGGATTGCCACGATTGATTTTTCTCTCAAGTCTGTTACCGATGATACCGGACAAGTGGTGTTGCTGATTCCCGAAGGGCGAGATATCACCGAAGTGAAACAAATCGAAGAACAACTTCGCCAAAGTGAAGAACGCTTTCGCCGTGCCTTTGATGATGCTGCAACAGGTGAAGCTTTGGTGACGCCTGATGGTCAGTTTATTCGCGTCAATCGTGCTTTATGTGAATTATTAGGATATCAGGAATCGGAATTACTGGCGACAACCTTTCAGGACATTACCCATCCCGATGACTTGGAGGTGGATCTGCGCTACGTGCGTCAACTGTTAGCAGATGAGATTCAAACTTATGAAATGGAAAAGCGATATTTTCATAAGCAAGGACATATCATCTGGATACGATTAAGTGTTTCTTTGGTGCGCGATAGTCAGAGACAACCGTTGTATTTTGTTGGACAAATTCAAGATATTACTCAGATCAAACAAACCCAAATCCAGATGAACAATCTGGTAACTGAACTCGAACGCAGTAATCAGGAATTAGAAGACTTTGCTTATGTCGTGTCCCATGATTTACTCTCCCCCCTGCATAAATTGCAAATGCTGAATGACTTGCTGACAGAAGACTATGGTCAGGTTTTGGATGAACAAGGGCAGGAGTACCTGAGACGGATGCGTCAGGTCAAAGAGCGAATGCAAACCTTTATCAATGATTTATTGATGTTATCGCGGGTGATGACTCAAGCTCAACCCTTTGTTCCAGTCAATTTAAATACGGTTGTCCAAGAGGTGTTAGCTGATTTGGATATTCAACTCCAGGAAACGGGGGGAACTGTTGATGTCGAAGCGTTACCCACTGTCAATGCTGATCCCCTACAAATGCGTCAACTGATGCAGAATTTGTTAAGTAATGCATTGAAGTTTCATCATTCAGAAATAGCGCCTGTTGTCAAGGTTTATGCCCAGCCGAATCAACTCCCGGATCAGGATCAAATTGTGGTCAAAGATGAAGGGATTGGCTTTAAGTCAGAGTATGAGGAGCAAATCTTTGAGGCATTTCAACGCTTACACAGTCGCCGTCACTATGAGGGTACAGGATTGGGGTTAACAATTTGCCGCAAAATTGCTCAACGTCACGGAGGAACGATTACCGCCTCTAGCGTTCCAGGCGAAGGGGCAATGTTTACGATTACACTACCGACAAAGGAGATTGACTCTTCAAGCTACTTGTAGGGACACGATAATATCCACCCGTGTCAAGTTAAGCTCAACCCCTCTCCCAAGCCAGCCCTCACCCCCAGCCCCTCTCCCAAGCTTGGGAGAGGGGAGCAAGAGGGGAGCAAGAGGGGAGCAAGAAAATCCGATCCCCCTTCTCCCGTGCAAAAAAAGCGAAGCATCCTCTGTCCTCCCCCCTCTTGTAGGGGGGAACGAGGGGGGTGGGAGAAGGGGTTAGGGGATGAGGGGGAAAATGTCAAGGAGTAGATAGACACAGTAGGGGTTTGGTTACCAAACCCCTACTTAAAACCTTGCCTTAAATCCTACATTATGAATGGGTTCGATAATTATAGTATTGGAGAAGTGAATATCTGAAATCGCCACTCATGCTGGATCACTGTTGCCGCGTTTTACTGGTTGAAGATGACCCCGATGACATCGAAAAACTGGAAAAACTCATAACTCAAGCCAAATCTCCCTCATTTAGCAGAGGATTTGAACTCCTTTGTGCTGAGACACTAGATCAGGGACGAGGTTATTTGGCGCAAGGAGGTATCGATGTCGTGCTATTAGATTTAATGTTACCCGATAGTCGGGGGATGAACACCCTCCGACAAATGCAGCAAACAGCACCCGATGTACCGATTATCGTCCAAAGTGTTCTCGAAGATGAGCGAGTGGCGGTTAAAGCCCTGGAAATGGGAGCTTATGGCTATTTACCCAAGGCAAAGCTGAATACCAGTTTACTCGTCTACGCGATTCGCGCCGCCTTGGAGCGACAATATCAACTGGCTGAACTCGAACACCATCAGCAGCAGCAAGAGCTGGAAGAGTTAGAAAAGTTAATCTCTGGCGAGATCCACTCGACGCCAAAATCGGTCAGTGTCGAACCCCTGCATAAGAGAATGCCGGATGTATTGGAGGAACTCAGGCAACGCTATGGTGATTTCATGGAATGGGCATTAGAAGAACGTGTCTATAAAGTTGACCATCAGCTATCGATGCATCTAACGAATTTCGCCGAACAGTTGGGGTTACTCCAAGCCTCTCCCCGTGATCTGATCGAGCTACATACGACAACCTTAAAACAAAAAAGCCAAGCGGTGAATCGGCGTAAGGCACAAGCTTATACCACAGAAGGACGCTTTTTACTTTTAGAAATTATGGGCAACTTAACCGCTTACTATCGCAGATATTTCATTGGATTGAGTAAAATCAACTTAGAAAAAGATGCTAACAAGTCCAGTCCGTCGTAAAAATAAACAGCAGTATGTTAAAGTCCTTGATTACTCTAACATGTGTGAACAATATCAACTCAAGCTTTATGTTACCGGAGATACCCCCCGATCGCAACGCGCGATCGCCAACTTATATCGACTCTGTGACCAAGAACTACCGGGTCAATATAAGATAACGGTTATTGATGTGACCAAATCTCCCCAACTGGCGGAGGCGGAACATATTTTGGTTACCCCGACCTTAATTAAAGAATTTCCCAATCCTGTCCAGCGAATTGTCGGAGATTTGTCCGACAAGGAAACGGTTTTATGGGGGTTGAATATCGGCATCAGCCTCAACAAGATTGAGCAATAGCCCCCCGAATGCTATTCTAGATTTCCCAAGTTTACTAAAGAAGCAACGGAATGACTCAACAACAACCGCCAGAGTTTATCGCAAAAGTAAAAACGGGCATTTCTGGCTTTGATCTATTATCAGAAGGGGGACTACCTAAAGGTCGAACCACCTTAGTGGCAGGTACAGCAGGCAGTGCAAAAACGATTTTTGCCTGTCAGTTTTTGATCGAGGGAATCAAAGAAGGACAAAACGGTGTCTTTGTCACCTTTGAAGAATCCCCCCAAGCCATTCGCAAAAATATGCGCGGCTTTGGTTGGGAGATTGAACAATGGGAAGCTGAAAAAAAATGGGCATTTGTTGATGCGTCTCCGAAAAGCGGAAATCGACCCTTAGTTAGTGGTGAATATGATCTCGGTCCCTTGTTGGCTCGCTTAGAATATGCCATAGAACAAGTCCAAGCGCAACGAGTTTCTATGGATTCCTTAGGCGCCGTGTTCTCTTATGTACCTGATATGGCTCAAGTACGCGGCGATTTATTTGATATTGCTTGGGCATTGCGGGAACGGGAAATTACCTCAATATTGACCTCAGAACGGACTCAGGAATACGGGGACATTAGTCGCTATGGTGTAGAAGAATTTGTCGCCGATAATGTAGTCATTTTACGCAATGTATTAGTGGAAGAGAAACGTCGCCGCACGATTGAAATTCTCAAATACCGAGGCACTCCTCATCAACATGGTGAATTTCCCTTTACGATTTTGCCTGATCAAGGTATTGTTGTCCTTCCCTTAACTGCCTCCAGATTAGATCGACAATCCTCCAAACGGCGAGTTACATCGGGCAATACTGAATTAGATAGCATGTGTGGAGGTGGGTTTTTCCGCGATTCGATTATTCTGGTATCGGGGGCGACAGGTACAGGCAAAACCTTAATCGTGACCGAATTTTTGGCAGGGGGTGTTAACCAGGGAGAACGATGTTTGCTCTTTGCCTTTGAAGAAAGCCGGGAACAGCTATATAGAAATGCGGCTGGCTGGGGCAGGGGGTTTGAGACGATGGAACAAGAGGGCAATTTGAAGGTTTTCTGTCGCTATCCTGAAGAAACCGGGCTGGAAAATCATTTGGTGAAAATTAAGCAAGTTATCGAAGCGTTTCAGCCAGATCGGGTGGCAGTAGATAGCGTTTCAGCATTGGAAAAGCTCGCCCCATTTAAAGGATTTCGGGAATTTATACTCAGCCTAAATGCTATCTTAAAAGACGCACGAATTATGGGACTACTCACGGCGAATACACCAGCATTAATGGGTGGAATGTCGATAACAGAATCCCATATTTCCACCAATACGGATTCAATTATATTACTACGCTATGTGGAAGTTTATGGAGAAATTCGCCGGGGCTTAACGGTGCTAAAAATGCGCGGTTCAAAACATGATAAGGAAATTCGGGAGTTTACCATTGATGAAAGCGGGATGCACATCGGTAAACCGTTCCGCAACATTACAGGCATTCTCTCCGGTACTCCGACGTATATGACTCAGAGTGAAATTGACCGCCTCGGTGGTTTGTTTGAAGAGACTTAAGGGAAGATGGGGTTGTAGAGACGTAGCATGCTACGTCTGGGAGCTGGGGAAGCGGGGGAAGCTGGGGAAGCTGGGGGGAGCTGGGGGAGCTGAGGGAGCTGGGGAAGCTGGGGAAGCTGGGGGAGCTGAGGGAGCTGGGGAAGCGGGGGGAGTTCACTCAAAACGTTTCCTGTTAACTGTTCCCTATTCCCTGTTAACTGTTAACTATTCCCTGTTAACTGTTAACTATTCCCTGTTAACTGTTCCCTATTCCCTGTTAACTGTTCCCTATTCCCTATTCCCTATTCCCTGTTCCCTGTTCCCTGTTCCCTAACCAATGACCAATGACCAATGACCAATGACCAATGACCAATGACCAATGACGAATGACGAATGAAAAATGACAAATGACTTGAACCTTCTAATTCTACAAGACTCGACTCTGGCAACAGAACCAATACTATCGCTATTATCTGAAGCTGGGCTGACGGTAACGTGGCAGCGCGTCAGTACAAAAGCGGAGTATTTGGATCACCTAAATCCCACCATTGACCTAATTTTAATCGACTATCCCTTAGCCGAATTTAATGGGATTGAAGCCATTTCCTATCTGCCAGAACAGAATCTGACTATTCCGGTCATTATCATTAGTCATAGTAAGCGTGTGTCGATTGCCGTCGATTATATGAAAGCTGGCGCAGCGGGCTATCTGCTTCATGAGCAAGTCTCACAGCTTCCTCACGTTATCAAGCAAGCATTAGAAGCAAAGAACAGTGAACCCCAGAATACAGTTGACTCTACGGATTTACAGAAACAGTTGCAAGCCCAAACTGCAACCGTGGCGAAACTCTCAGAACAATCCCAACAGGAAAATTTAGAAAAGGAACAGATCAAAGCAGCACTCATCAAAAGTGAAACCCAGTTTCAGGTTTTAATCTCCAAGAATCCGGATGGGATTATCGTGATAGATGCCAACGGTATTGTCCGGTTTATCAACCCATCCGCCCTGTCCCTCTTTAGTCGTGAAGAAGATGAACTCTTGGGTCAAGTCTTAGGCTTTCCAGTCGTGGGCGAGGATAACACGGAAGTGGATGTGCGGACGGGAACTGGGGAAAGTCGAGTGGCTCAAATGCGTGTGGTAAAAATTGAGTGGCAAGGAAAGAAAGGCTACCTGGTTTCCCTGAGAGACATTACTCAACAAAAGCTTGTGGAACAAGAGAGGATTCAACTCTTAGAAAAAGCCGAAGCCGCAAATCGGATTAAAGATGAGTTTCTGGCGATTGTTTCTCATGAGTTGCGTACTCCCCTGAATCCAATTCTGGGCTGGTCAAAACTACTGCGGACAAGAAAACTGGATCAAGATAAGGTCGATCAGGCTTTAGAAACCATTGAACGGAATGCTTCCTTGCAAGCCCAACTGATTGATGATTTACTCGATGTTTCGCGAATTTTACGCGGTAAGTTGAGTCTGCAAACCTTGCGAGTAGACTTAGTGCGGGTGATTCAAGCGGCGATTGAAACCATGCGTTTAGCCGCCGCCGCCAAGTCGATTGAGATTGACACCCAATTGGATTCAAGGGTGGGATTTGTGTCGGGTGATCCCAACCGTCTCCAGCAAGTGGTGTGGAATCTGCTGTCCAATGCGGTGAAGTTTACACCTAGGGGTGGACGGATCACGGTGCGATTACAAGCGATTGACTCCCATGCACAAATCCAAGTCAGCGATACGGGACAGGGGATCAGTCCCGACTTTTTCCCCTACATCTTTGATTATTTTCGGCAAGAGAATAGTACAACAACCCGGAGTGTGGGCGGGTTGGGATTAGGATTAGCCATTGTCCGCCATTTGATTGAACTGCACGGAGGGAGAATTGAGGCAGAAAGTGAGGGAATTGGACAGGGCGCAACGTTTACAGTTACGTTACCACTAATGTCAGATTCACCAATTAATACTCACAAGTCCTCGCCAGACGATGAGGGTTTAGATTTAACCGAGGTGACGGTACTCCTGGTGGAGGATGAGGTGGATACCCTCGACTTGCTCACGATTATCTTGGAAAGCTATGGTGCAAGGGTTAAGGGGGTGACTTCAGCAAATGAGGCGCTGGCTGTGTTTTCTCAAGGGCAACCGGATGTGTTAATCAGTGATATTGGGATGCCAGGAATGGATGGCTATGAGTTAATTCGCCAGGTGAGAGAACTCCCACCCGATCGCGGCGGGTTGGTTCCGGCGATCGCACTGACGGCGTATGCAGGAGAAACCGATCACGAACGGGCATTATCGGCGGGGTTTAATCGTCATATTTCTAAGCCAGTGGAACCGGATCAGATTGTGGATGCGATCGCGACTTTGATTCAGTGATAAAAACGCCGGAAACGATGGCTTTGACGGTATGGTAATGATGTGCGATCATCTTTTCCCCAACCCAGATAAATGAACCGTTGCGATCGTCTGAAAGGTTGCCTGATGTTGGTGAATGGGAAATCAGGTTTTGTTGTGTTTTGGTGTTTATCCAGGGGATTGGGGCGCACGTCTATGCGCCCCTACGTTGCCTGATGTTGGTGAATGGGAAATCAGGTTTTGTTGTGTTTTGGTGTTTGTCCAGGGGATTGGGGCGCACGTCTATGCGCCCCTACGTTGCCTGATGTTGGTGAATGGGGAATCAGGTTTTGTTGTGTTTTGGTGTTTGTCCAGGGGATTGGGGCGCACGTCTATGCGCCCCTACGTTTGATTGGGGGAATGGTGGTTGGATTTAATCGGCAATTTATGATTATCGCGATCGCTGATAGGATGAGAGGGCGCACGTCTATGCGCCCCTACAGATATCCTGATCAATTTTCCCTGTGACTATGAAATTTGATCCGCAAAAACATCATCGCCGTTCTATTCGCCTTAAGGGATACAATTACGCTCAACCTGGAGCTTATTTTATCACTATCTGTACTTACCAACGACAATGTTGGTTCGGAGATATCCGTGACGGCAAAATGTATCTTAACCAAATTGGTAAAATTGTTGCCCAAGAATGGATTCGCTCATGCCAAATTCGACCTAGCCTGCAATTGGATGAATGGGTAATTATGCCCAATCATTTCCATGGCATTGTCATTATTACCGACACCAACACCAACGGTAATCCCGTAGGGGCGCATAGATGTGCGCCCTTACCAACGCCGAAAAACCAACCCCTTAATCAATCCGTAATTCCCCAGCGTCAATCCCGTTCGTTGTCCTCGTTTATTGCTGGATTGAAATCCGCTGTCACCATCAGGATTAACGCTATCCGTCAAGCCTCTAATCCACCAATCTGGCAACGCAATTATTATGAATCAATTGTGCGCGATCCAGATTCTCTTAACCCTGTCCGAGAATACATTATTAATAATCCAAAAATGTGGACGGATGACCCCGAAAATACCCACCTTGACTCAAACAGTCAACAATTTTTAATTGATTTGCCGTTCTGAATCATAAGACAATTGATTGATGGGATAGTGGGATAGTCGCGAGGGCGCACGTCTATGCGCCCCTACGTTCAAATGTTCAAATTAGATGCATGGGGAATTCGATTTAATCAGAATTTATTTGCCAGTCTGACTTGGGTTGCTTACACCAAAACCATCTTAGGCGCAAGCAATACCTCACCGTCTGATTCAATCACCTGAGTAATACCCAGAAATGTGCCATTTTCGTGGTGAACTCGCCGGATATTGGCAGAAGAATCAGTCGAGGCGTCTTGATATATAATACGTTGACCCTGACACCAACGACGAGCATCGTCTGGCGATAAAATAACCTTCGCTAAATGCTCTAACGCGGCTTCAGGTGGAATCGGAGTAAAGGTTTCGGCTTGTACCTGTGCTGCCAATTCCTCTAAACTCAAGCTATTCTCTAACCTAAATCCACTGCTTTGAGTCCGAATCAGAGACGCCAAGGTTCCACCAGTCTTAAGCACCTCTCCCAAATCACGGGCAATGGAACGAATATAGGTTCCCGCACCACATGCGATCGCCAGATCCAATTCCGCCAATTCCCCTGGACGCCAATCTAATACCTCAATCTGATACACTTCAACCTGTCGCCTGGGAATTTCCGCCGTTTTACCCGCCCTAGCTAACTCATACAGCCGCTTTCCCTGAACCTGAACCGCACTGTACATCGGAGGAATTTGCTCAATTGTTCCCTGAAACTGTTGCAGTAACGGCACAATTGTCTCCAGGGTTAATCCAGAAGCAGAAGCCGTCGCCACAATATCTCCCTCTAAATCATCAGTTGTTGTCTTCACCCCCAACCGAATCGTCGCCTGATATGCCTTCTCTGAGGTCATATACTGTAACAAACGGGTGGCTCTACCCAGTGCGATCGGCAGAACCCCTGTAGCCAATGGATCTAACGTTCCCCCATGCCCAACTCGCTTCAGCCGCAGTAAACGCCGCACTTTCGCCACACAGTCGTGAGACGTGAATTCTGTGGGTTTGTTTAAATTTAAAAATCCTTGCATTTGTCAACACAGATTACACAGACAGCAGTGACATTCTCCAGAAGACTCAATAGTGAATGACACAGATTAACACAAACAACGAAATAATCTCGCCGACAATCTAATCATCCTTTGCCTATTGAGAACTAACACCTCCGTGAAATCAGTGCGGCTAACCTATCCCACCCCACCCCTACCAGTTCGATAAAATCCGTGAAATCAGTGTTGCGATAAACAGCAACAACATTCAAGCAATACTGGCTGAGTGATTTCCTCCTGTGGGCAATAAAACTTGAAGTGGTACTGATAAATCAATTATTCAGTTACACAGCTTCCTAGATTCTATTTGAGGAACTATCAACGTTCTCGATGAATGTTGCTGCTGTTATGGTGTTTGTTGCTATCTTCTGATGAGACAGATATTAAATGAGACAGGTTTTTTCTTCCTCCTAACTTCATTCAACATTTGTAGACTAAGCTGTTTTATCTGTCGTCCAGAAGTTATGTAGCTTTATATTCAATTTAGCACGTTCTCTGAGATAGGCAACCCCTTGATAGAGTCTTTTATATTTGTTTAAAAACGACAAAATTTTGAAACATAAGTTTACGGAAGCGGGATTAAAAACGGTGCCTGTGGTGGGGGTGAGGAGTTTTGCGGTTCATCCGTCTGTTCAGAAAGCTGATTTTGGGTTAAAGATTCCACTAAACTCAACGGCATGGGGTCTTGGCTGAGGAATTGGGCATAAGCTGCATTCAGGTAACGCTGGTATTCCGATTGACCCGCAATATAGACTTCAAAAAAGGCAACACTCAACGCCTGGGTGTAAGCACGCCCGATCGCGGGATCAGGACCCATCACCTCTGGCGGCAATTCTACCGCCGTTGTCGAGACACCGAGGTTAGAGAAGTGAGTCCCTTTATTCTGCAACGCCAGATACTTATTTGGCATGGTTAACCAAGTAAAGGGTTGAATCTGTTCCGGGAGGGCAGGTGCTACAGTATCACTACTTCCCGAAATCAACATCAAGGGGATTTGAATCTGAGCAAACTCCGATTTGCCAAAGATAGCACTCCCCACCGGATTAATCGCGATCGCGGCTTGAATCCGTGGATCACGAAAGTCATAGTCCGCCAGGGGTAACTCTAATGCCCGACATTGCAGCAACAGCGATACATTTAAGGAATCCTCTGCATTACCACAAACTTGCTGCAATCGTTCAAAATTCAGTTCAGCACCCGCTAGCGCCAACACGGTGTAACCGCCAAAGGATTGACCTAATACGCCAACATTATCCAGATCTAACTGTCCTTGATAGGATTGTTCCAGTTGATCCAACAAAAAGGTAATATCCAAGGGACGGTCAATGAATTCTGACGGTGGCGTCACCTCACTGGCTAGTCCTCGACTCAGGGCTTGTAATTGTTCCGCATTACTGCCAGGATGTTCCGGTAGGGCTACGGCAAACCCATACGACGCCAAGTGCTGGGCTAAATATTCAAACGTCATCCGATCAGAACCGAGTCCGTGGGAAATTACAATTAGGGGAGTTAATCCTTCTCCAGCAGATATCGAAGACGGTAAATACAAATCCACCGGAAATCGGCGTCCGCGACTGGGATCACTCAATGTCAGGGTTTGTTGAGAATAGGCAACGGGTCCGGGTTCGCGCAAATCAGGTAATTCGGAAAAGTCGGGTAGCATTTGGGGAAACTGGGACTCAATCAGGGCTTGAACTTCCGCCATCGCCTCCTGATTCACCCCTGCGATCGCTTGTTGGGTTTGCCGACTTAATCGAGATAGTTCTTCAATGATCTCAAAACTCCGGGCAGAGTTAATCCGTATCCCATAAGTGGGAAACTCCCGCAGTACATTTAATAAGGTTAGCCCCCCCGGTTTAGCCGCCGCTTTGATTAATGCCGCCCGAATCGCATAAAATCCCTCTTGACCCGCTTTGGTTTGAATCACTTCCCCCAACCGTTCCAGGATGGCTTCCCCTTGAGGCGAATAGAGAAACTGTGCGATCGCAACTGGACTCACATCGACGGGGGTAACTAAAACCTGCCGCAACCGTTCTAACTGTTGCGGTTCCACATAACTAGCATAAAACGCCAATTCTGGCTCAATTTTACCCTCGGTGGCGTAAATTTCCAGTGCCTCAATGGGCAGAGAAAATTCTAACGGACCATAAGGAATATAAATTTTCGTCGCACCCTGAACCGGAGTCGCCATCACCACAGGCGCAACCGATAATCCCAGATTCACTAAGGCAAGTCCTAATTTGAAATTTGTCATTTGTCATTTGTCATTTGTCATTTGTCATTCGTTGATTAGAAACCTCTCCCCCTGCTTCCCCAGCTCCCTCAGCTTCCCCCGCTCCCCCGCTCCCCCGCTCCCCAGCTTCCTTTTAAAATTGATATCTTTTGCTATTAAAATCATCCCATTGCCCCCACCTCCATAGCTTGTGGAACTTGCGGCAACGCTTCATGTAGAAGAGAGCGGTTTTATCCTGATTATTTTCTTGACAAATTCCTTTAAATATTTTGTATCCCTCAGCAAATTTTCGGCTATAAAAAAGATGAATACCCAACTCAAACTTGCCTCGATGCTTAATTTTCAGATTAACCGACGTCAGGGGTTCACCATCAAAGGCTTCAAAGACAGAGACGGCTTTTTTCCGTCCTTTAACCGGAACTTTACCTAAAAACCGATAATTATAGCTTAACGGATTATCCAAACTCAGCAAAAACTTTTCACTAAAGATAATCGACGCACCAAAAATCTTCGTCAATCCTTCCAAGCGAGATGCCAGATTCACGGCATCAGAAATGACGGTTGCCTCCATCCGTTGTTCTTCTCCAATGGTACCTAGCATTAGACTACCATTATGGAGTCCCATGCCCACTGAAATCGGTAGGGTTCCGTTTTCTTCCTGCTTCCCGTTATAGATGGCGATCTGTTTTTGCATTTCAATCGCCGCGTCTAATGCTTCTTCGGCTTTTTCGGGAAAGACTGCCATGATCGCATCCCCGATGTACTTATCCACAAAACCATTGTGCTGACGGATGGTGGGGACAACTTTCTTAAAATAATTGTTGATGAAATCAAAATTTTCCTGGGGCGACATTTTCTCCGATAGAGTCGTAAATGACCGAATATCGGCAAACATAATCGTCATATCTCGTTGAACGCAATCCCCTAATTGAGCCTCACCGAGGTTGGTATACCCTAAAATTTGTAGTAATTTAGGCGGAATGAAGCGGTCACAGTTGGCATTGATCTGGTTCAGTTTCAGATAAGGATTAATTCGAGCAAGCATCTCATTGGGGTTAATCGGCTTCGTCCAATAATCATTGATCCGGTAGCTCCCTATCTTTTGCCAATCCGGTTGGTTTTCTTTATCGTCAACGAGAATAATCGGCAATTCATTGGCGGAGAAAAAATTGCGAATTGTTTGACAAAGTTCATAGCCATCCATGGGAGAAATTCCGGCATCCACAATCAGTAAGTTAGGCTGAAAACCTTTTTCGATTTCCGCGAAAGCATGATTGCCATTTTTTGCCAGTTTTATGGCGTAATTGTCAGAGAACAAAAATGGTTTAATTAGGGGTTGCCAATTGACAGTCTGATTGTCTATGATTAAAATCTTGAAAGGTTGGATTATAACGGAGGATGGTTTAAATCCTGTAGCTATTTTATTAGTAGGTTTTACTAGAGAGAGAGACTTTTTACTAGGTGCCGCTAATCGGGTTGGTTGATTTCCAGAAATGGGTAGCGTCAAAATAAAGCGTGAACCCTGGTTGCCGATTGATTCAACCCGCAGTTGACCCCCATTGAGTTCGACCAGACGTCGGGTCAAGATCAATCCTACGGCGGTACTGCTGTACTGTTGGATGGTGGCACTATAGGCATTTTCTAGTAATTGCTCTGCCGGAATAGTGATGCCGATATCAGCGATAGTCAGTTTTAATTGATCAGGGGTAATCGTGGCTGAAACGTCGATCGCGCCTTGTTCGGTAAACTTAATCATGTCAATGATTAAGTTATACAAAATTTGCTGCAATTGATCGGCATCAGCCTTAAATTGGGGGAAATCGCCAGCGATGGAGCTGCGTAATTGTAAATTTTTTTGCCGGATTAAGGGTTGACAAAGCTCTAACACGTCTTGAGTGATGGAGCGTAGATCGACTGACGGATTGAGAGGTTGAGGAGGATTGGGCTTTAAGCTGAAGGCATCGAAAAGGGTATCGGTAAAATTGGCAACCCGCTTAACGTTTGCCATCAGTGCAGAAGGGTTAATAGTTGACTCCTGGGAAAGAAAATTAAGGTCTTGATCAGATAAATATTCAGCGATTTCCTGGAGGCGATCGCGAAAGGGTGGCTGTTGGTTAACGGGCTGGTTGAGAACGGGGGGGGTGGTCTCTTTATTGGTGGTTAAGGCTTGGTTTGTGGCGAGTTGAGCAGCGATGATTGAGGAGATGCGATCGCCGGATTGTTTACTGTTAGGGTTATCCGGAAACGGGAGCGAGGTGGGAACCTCACCAAACCGAGGGTTTTTGGCATTATCTTGAACAGTAGAAAAAGCCTTAATCAATCCTAAGGCGATCGGGAGTGCCAAAATTAAACTCAGACTCCCTAAGCTCAAAACCAGCCAGAGGAGTTTCTGAGTGGGATAAAATTCTTCAGTAAGATACCCAGATGCCAGATAGAAAAAACCAAGATTGGTACTAATAATGGCAACGACACAGAGAAGGATGACGGAGCGTTTCATAAGGTTTAGAGTTTAGGATGGTTAAATGCATCGATTTAATCAAGTCAATGCCAACTCCCGGAATCTACAGGGATCAAGAGTTGATATTGGCGATCGGTTCTCAACGCTTCCGAAAAAAAACTATTATTTTACATCATCCGCCTCAAAATTAAACTGATCCGATAAAAATCTGCTAAATTTTTAGGACGGTGCTTCTTGCCAAAACCTGGGTAGCCGTAGGAGACTGACATCGGTAAAAAGTGGTGCTGGGTGAGATTACCTCAGCCAACGTGCTTTCTGACAAGCGCCGATCCACTGAGTCATCGGAGAAGGAACATGACGGCATTACAAGGACGAGACGTGTTAGGTTTAGCTGACCTGAGTGCGGATGAAATTCACGAACTGTTGCATCTAGCTATCCAGTTGAAAACCGGTCAGGTTAACCTGCGATGCAATAAGGTGTTAGGGCTTTTGTTTTATAAGGCATCGACCCGAACCCGAGTCAGTTTTTCGGTGGCAATGTACCAACTGGGGGGTCAAGTGATTGACTTGAACCCCAATGTCACCCAGGTGGGTCGAGGAGAACCTGTGGTAGATACAGCCCGGGTCTTGGATCGGTATCTGGACATCCTGGCAATTCGCACCTTCGAGCAAAAAGAACTAGAAACATTTGCTGAGTATGCTCAGATTCCGATTATCAACGCCCTGACTGACTTAGAACACCCTTGTCAGGTCTTGGCAGATTTGTTGACCATTCAAGAATGCTTCGGCTCACTAGCGGGTGCGACGGTAGTGTATTTGGGAGATGGTAATAATGTGGCTCACTCACTCATGGTAGGATGCGCCCTCATGGGGATGAATGTCAGAGTTGCCACACCATCAGCTTACCAACCGAATAGTTTAATTGTAGATCGAGCCAAACAACTGGCGGTCAACAGTGAAGTGACGATTACGGATGATCCAAAGGCAGCCGTTAAGGACGCTAATGTGATTTATACCGATGTCTGGGCAAGTATGGGTCAGGAAGCGTCAGCCGATGCGCGAATTCCGGTCTTTTTACCGTACCAGGTCAATGAACAACTGTTGAGTTTAGCGGCAAAGGATGCGATCGTGTTGCACTGTTTACCCGCCCACCGAGGCGAAGAGATTACTGACGAGGTGATGGAAGGTTCGCGATCGCGGATATGGGATCAAGCCGAAAACCGGATGCACGCCCAGAAAGCGTTACTGGCTAGTCTTTTAGACGCTGATTAACAGGGCGGAGGGGATGGTTTAACGGTAAAGCCTATGGTTAAGTTGGGGCGGGTTTACTTGTATCTGGGTGAGGTCAAAAACGTTAATAGGGAAACCCGCCCCTACATAAAACTGATTAAACATTGCTTTTAACGGAACAAGTATAGGACATTCGTACTACTAATGTCTTATAGTAAATAGTATTCGTTGAGTTGAATAATGGGTTTCAATTTAACCCCTCTCAGGGCAGATTGACTGCCATAAAGACTGGTAAGTCGAATGGTTGAGCCATCTGCTTGACAACTTGTAACGTCAAAATCTAGTGTAATTTATAGGATTATGGAACCCCTCACCCAAGCCCAGAAAGAACTCTATGATTGGCTGGTTGGTTATATTCAAACCGCCCAACACGCGCCCTCAATCCGGCAAATGATGCGAGCGATGAACCTGCGATCGCCCGCACCGATTCAGAGTCGGCTCGAACATCTACGCAATAAAGGCTACATTGATTGGACAGAAGGCAAAGCCCGGACGATTCGGATTCTCAGTAGTACGGCATCAGGAGTACCTGTTCTGGGTGCGATCGCGGCGGGGGGGATGGTTGAACCCTTTATCGATGGGATGGATCGGATTGATTTATCCGGTTTATTCACCCAACCCGGTAATTTTGCCCTCCGGGTTACAGGGGATAGCATGATTGAAGCCTTAATTCGAGAAGGTGATTTGGTGATTATGCAACCCGTTCCTGAACCTGATCAACTGAAAAATGGTCAGATTGTCGCCGCTAGAGTCGAAGGATACGGTACAACATTAAAACATTTTTATCGGCAAGAGGATAGGATCACCCTGCAACCTGCTAATTCTAATTATCCGCCCATAGAAGTGGAAACAGAAAAGGTAGAGGTACAAGGTGTATTAGTCGGCGTCTGGCGTAGTTTTGAGTAGGGGCTTGGTTTCCAAGCCCCTTGCTTGGTTCCAAAACCCCTACTGGCTTGGTTCCTAAGCCCCTACTGGCTTGGTTCCAAAACCCCTAATTATCCACAATTGTCCAATTCGGCTCAATGATGACTGGGAACCGCAGGGGGTAATGCACCCGTGCGGGAGAGAGGCGCTGCCATTTTTAATACCTTCTCCATCAGCCACGGTGCAATCCGACTGCACCACACGGCTAAATGACTTTGCCATCCCACCAGGATTTCCGGTGAACAATCCTTTTGCAGTCCCGTGACTAGGGCTTTGGCAACTTGCTCAGGTGTCATGGGCATAACCCAGCGAAATAGCTGTAAACCCCGCACCATATCAGTATCCGTGAGGGAGGGGAGCAAGGCAATCACCCGGATATTATAGGGAGCTAGTTCGCCCCGCAAGGCTTGGGTGAAGCCTAAAATCGCAAACTTGGTGGCGGAATACGTCGCCATCGTCGGCGCGGCGACTTTGCCCATTAAACTGGAGACGTTAATAATGACTCCTTGGCGTTGAGCTGCCATTCGTTTGGCAAGCAGACGGGTAATCGTGTATAATCCCATCAAGTTAATTGCCAGCTCCTCCTGCATCTTGGGCAGTTTCGCGTTTAAAAAGGGAGTTTGATGGGCAACGCCTGCACAGTTAACCAAGATGTGAACAGGTCCATAGGTGCGCCAAGCGCGAGCAATTGCCACATTGACCTCTACCAGTTGGGTTAAATCTAACGCCAAAATAGCGACTTCGACTCCTAAGTTTTCAATCTCCGTCGCCACGGCTTCTAAACGTTGGCGATCGCGTGCGACTAAGACTAGGCGCTTAACACCTTGTTTGGCAAGTTCGAGGGCGATCGCGCGACCAATTCCCCGCGATGCTCCGGTAACCAAAGCAGTCTTTCCTTGAATATTCATGGCAAAAACCTCACTCTTGTTGAGTCTCACTCGGTTTTTTCCGATTATTCATGCTCAGGGGTACATAACTCCTCCTAACCGCCTCAGCATGAAGTGAGACATAAGTAATCAAAACGTTGGATTATTTCTGTCGTTGCACTAAAACTTTGAAGAGTAGGACTTGTTTCACGCTTCGCCATTTTTTAAGTGAATTGGCGAGTGATTTAGCGTTAAAACAGTAATCAAATCTTTGAAATTAACGGGTTCTATGAAAAGCTGACCCGTGAGTCGAACATGATCTCCAGTCATGCGGTAACTGCAAAGAGTGAATCATGATCATGATATGTCTCCAGTGGAACTCGGTGAATGTGGAAGCGTGAGTTGTTGATCGAGTGTCCCGATACATATCTGGTTGGTAATTCGCTAAATCAGCCAACCACCTGACCGTCAAGATAAACGCAGTGCTTATACAATTAGCCTCCTATAGACTAGATGAGCTTCTATTAGAATCGACTCATTACGCATACATTAGCAATTCTTTCAAGACAATGGCAATATTTTTTAATAAATTCCTTGTAACATTTGTTTACAAACTGTGAAAACCTTGTCCCGATTGACTTGTAGCTGGCTTAACCCTTCGCGAGTACAATGAACAATCAACAATGAACTATCAACTGATGAGAGCATTGATATAGCGCTACGCGCTAGGCTTTCTTGCAATAGGCAACACCTCGGCTTAGCTCTGCATAACGCCTAACTGCCTCTCGAATTAAATCATTGATTGACCTTTGAGTGTTTGCTGATAGTTTTTTGAGCGCTTCATACTCTTTGTCTGGCAATCTTAAGTTGTATTGTTAAATAATCCCATATTTGTGCTAATATGATATGAACTTAGCCCACAGGATGAGAAACTCCAAAAACAAACGTGTCAGCTAAGTTACTGAACCATGACAACTAAAGATATAGGGTTGCACCAAGAAGTATAGAAATATAGCCGTTGGTGCGTAAAATCTTCACGGTTGGAAGATACCAAAGTATCCATACAGCCCTGAGCTTGGTCGAAGGGTCGAGGTGGGTAGGGCGTATGATAAGCGCCAAAGTTTAAGTAAAATTAAGCTGAGAGATAAAGTGAAGTGATGCGGTTTTAACCCGTCACTGAACAACGTCTGGCGAATCCACGTTTTTCAAAGCGTGGAGAAGTCAAAAAAAAAGTGACGATAGTAAAACTAATCGTCACGGATTTGATGAAAACCCTTTCATTCCTTCACCGCTTAAGCGATAATCATCATGCCTTAATTCGAGACTTCTGCCATTTCAATAACGCGCCCCTCTAAATCCTTGACTAAAAAATTCAACGGTTTTTGAGCGCGAACCTTATACTTGAGGCGTCGCATTTGTACCCGCATCAACACTTGTTCTAAGCAATCATGATCAAAGCAGACATGGCGGTGTCGATTTTTATTCCCATAGCTGGCACCGGAAATGACATGGAGTTGGGTATTTTTTTTAAGCTGATACCAAAGTCCCTCGGTTCCTTGGAGTTGAGTCGCACTCGTGGTTCCGGTATTGGTAGATAGATAGAGGGGATCGATCCCAGTTGCACCTAGGGTTTGCTCATAGTTGTAGTAGTAATGTAAGGGAACTTCCGCTGCGGACAATTCCAGCAAGCCTTCGTAAAACTGCCGTGCCACCTCCAAATCAGACACCATAATGGTATGTACTTTTGGCGCACTGGTGAGAAACATCCACATCGCCACCGCATAAGCTGCCAAGAGCATAACCATAATGCCTTGGGTGGAAAAAAGGCTATCTAATGGCAGAGACGGTAAAAAAGCACCCAAAGGCAGGAGCGGTAGTCGAAAGGCAATAATATCAACTGATAGAATCATTCTGACAAGCTATGTTGAGTTGATTTAAGTTTGACGAATCGGTTTTCCTGTTACAGGTTTATGATGAATACCATCTGATGTCCTATAGATGTTACTAGATGTTACTAATTTTAGCTAAGCTCAACGAGCTATGCTAATGCTCTGGTAGGTACAACTTACACGCTAAGTATGATAGGCGTCAGCAACTCACTGTTAAATCCTTGACAAAAGGGATAACACCTGCATAAGGGAGGCATCTACTGGAGAGTTAACGCCGCGCATTCGGAATTCTAGCTAGAACGTAAAGACTGTGCATATTCCACATTTTTCTGAATCCAACCATCCGCTAGTCAAATCCCTGTTTCACTACAGCGATCGCGAACTGGTGACTCTGTTTCAGCGCTATCCGGAACAGGGAAAGTATTTCACGGCGATTTTTTGCCGCTATAGTCCGATTGTCTATACCTTAATTCGTCATTCCGCGCGATCGCCTGTGCAAGCTGACTACCTCTTTGCCCTTACTTGGCGTCATATTTTCTATGAATTGCGGGGAATGGACTTTATCAAAGAGGCGGCGAGTGAATCCAATACCTTCCAAAGCTGGTTGATTAACATGACAGCCGTCTGCATCAATCAAGCGGAGTTACCCCCAGTGGAGTCTATTCACTATAGCCTGCAAGCCGCACCACCGCCATTATGGTGTTATCTGGAGGCGGCATTAGAGCAGTTACCTGCGCTCATGCGGTTAATCATCATCATGGCTTTAACCTTTAAGTGGAGTGAAACCCGCATCGCCGCCTATTTACAAGCCGAAGGCGAAGCGATCGCACCCGCTCAAGTCAGAAATCAACTCCAGCAAGGGTATCAGCGATTAGAGGCAAACTTACCTGATGATATTCGCGAGATTTACTTACAGAAAGCGACGGATCAGGCTGATGGCAAGTCCGAATTCAACCCTGTCCCCGTATAAACTATAGGATAGAAATTTCTTATCCCGATTAAAACATCAGCCATGAACAGAGGATATCTCTCGGTGAAGGTGATTCGTCGCACAGCGATGGCTCTGATTTCTGGGGCGGTACTGCTGGCGAGTAACCCGGCTCAAAGTCAAACTGTCTCCAATGACACCGAGGGGTTTGACTTACAAGAGCAATTGACGATTCCCTTAGATAGCACGATTCAACGGGAAGCTAGAAATGAGGCGGATGTACTGTTGCGCCTCGGCGGAGAGGCAAAGCGTCAAGAAAATTTGCAAAAAGCGATCGCCTATTGGCAACAGGCGTTGGATCTTTATCAGAAAATTGGCGATTTTGAAGGACAGGGCTTAGCTTACAATTATATCGGTCTCGCTTACGCTGATTTGGGACGCTTTCCCCAAGCTGAAGAGTCTCTGCGCCGTCGGTTAGGGGTGGCTCGTTTCCTCCAAGATTTTCAGGGACAAATTTATGCCTTGAATAACGTGGGTACGGTGCTGCTGCAATCGAACGATCTCGACGCCGCCCAAGAAAGCTTTACTGAAGCCCTAACCATTGCTCGCACAGTGGGCGATCGCGAAGGGGAAGGACTTAGTTTGAGCAACCTGGGTTTAGTCGCGGCTCGTGCGGGTGATTATTTAGAGGCGATTAAACAGTATAAAGCGGCGATAACCTTGCGGCGGCGATTAGGCGATCCCTTGGGAGAAGCAAATACCCGTAATAATTTAGGGGATGCCTATTTCGCGATCGCCTCCTACAAAGATGCGATTGGCTCCTATCGCTATACCTTACAACTGGCACAAGATAGCCAGGATATTCCCAATCAGTTTCGCGCCTTGCGGGGATTGGCGAAATCCTACAGCATCATTGGTCCAGATTTGCTGGCGATTCGATACCTGAATCAGCATCTCGCCTTAGCCCAAGAACAGGAAAGCTTAAGCAGAGAACTCGTTACACTACGGTTATTTGCCGAATTTTACCTCGCCAGAGGCAATGTAGTGAAAGCCAAGCAATTTTACGAACAAGCGATCGCCCTTGCCAATGCGATCGGCGAAACTCAGCAAGAAGCCTTATTACGGAATCAGTTAGCCCAACTCCTTTATGACAGAGGGGATTGAACTTCTATAGCACTACGCATTAAGGTTAGGACATAAAAGAAAAATTAAAATCGCTTTGACCCTGAGCGACTTGTACCGAGCGTGTTACCGAGCGAAGTCGAGGTAAGCCGAGGTGTTGCCTATTGCAAGAAAGCCTAGCGCGTAGCGCTATATCTTCCTCAACGCCGAGCAACAAGCTTGGTGTTGAGCATCTACAATAAGTTATTTGTTAACTCCCCAGGCCGGATTCGAACCAGCGACCAATCGGTTAACAGCCGACCGCTCTACCACTGAGCTACTGAGGATCATGACTTCAATGCTTGCCACGATTACTAATCTTACCCAGTAAAGGGATGATTTGGCAAGTCCTCTGGCAAAATTTTTTTTAGAGCATCCGCTGTTACGCCTTCGGATTTCCCGCCATACCTGTAATTTCAAGGACACCTGAAGGGGTGACAAACTCGCGTTAAAGGTAGGCAGGGTGTGGGGTATGGGGTGTGGGGTGTGGGGAAAATCGGTAAGAAACACAAAAGCCCATAAGATGAGATAGGGTAAGGAGCGAGCGCTCTCCAGGCGAGTCAACGAATAAACAATTTTGGTGACTCAATTTTGGTGACTCCCTGAGTAAAGTTTGACGCTGAGCGGAGTCGAAGTGAGCGGAGTCGAAGCGTCAATTTTTCCCGACACCCGACACCCGACATCCTAAACCCAGTAGTACCATCAAGTCTCTTGTCACCCCCTCAGCGAGGAAACCGTAGTGCGATCGTCTCGCTCGCTAAGTGACAGCGTTAACCCGCCAGGAATTCATCCCAAGTTGTGTTCAAAGGTAGCAGATAGAGTAGATGGGGAGATGGCGTGAGAGAGAGATGGACAGACGCATCTCTCTCCTGCTATTGCCTATTGCCTATTCCCTTTTTCCCTATAAACTTAATCCAATTGTGCGATAATGTTCAATACATCACGAGGATGGTCAACTAAAAAATCAGGATTGTATTGGTTTAATACACTGAACGAATTAAATCCCCAAGCTACGGCTATCACCTTTATGTTAATCTTCTTGGCGGCGGAGATATCTCGCGTTTCATCTCCTATATACATAAGAGAGTTAGATTGAAAGTAGTGATATTTGATCAAGTTTATTAAAGCGCGTGATTTACCAAAAATTGAAGGTTCTGAACAAATAAAACTAAAAAAACAGTCTAACCCATGTATTTTTAAGAATTTCCTAACATTCTCTTCGCTATTTGACGTTAAGATGCCGATAATTTTTCCTTGATTTTTCAACTCCTTTAACAACTCAGGGATTCCAGCAACAGGCTTGAGCGATTCAATATCCTGATGTAATTCTGATTGAATCCGCTTCAGCAAAAAAGGAATCTTGAATAATGGAACTCCTGATTCTTTAATAATCTGGCGAGCGCTTAAATTTCTAACTCTCTCAATATCTGATGGCATTAACGGTTTATATCCAAAGTCGTCTGCTAAACGATTCGCGATCCGGACGATCGCGTTGAAAGTATCCGCTAAAGTGCCATCAAAATCAAAAACAATGACTTTTATACTCATGAGTTGGCTCCGACAATTGACAATAACCGAAATGTCAACAGATGCCTCAAAATCTATCTAGACATTCTGCTAAAACGCCAACGTCGGAACATCTCAGTTTCTTGTCCAAGATTTTTTCCGAATTCCGTAAGCGTAGGATCTATAGTGCAGGGAAAGATAAAAAACTTGACATGACAGCATGAAAACCAAGTAAAATCCGGGTTGTAGGGATAAACACTGGGGCAGATAGCCTGATCACTACAGCCACTGGCACGGGCAGAATGACTGTATGATAAACGTTAATGGCTGAAAAACTCAAATGTTTCAGAAATTTACTGAAGTCCTAAATTATATTGCTAGTCATCCAGACAACTTTAGGGAAGCCCTAGGGCAACATCTGTTATTGGTACTCGTACCACTGACAATCAGCTTGGTGCTGGGTTTACCGTTAGGGCTGCTGAGTGCGCGATCGCGAACTGCCTCAACTGTCTTGATTAATACCGTCAATGGCTTACGAGTCATTCCCAGTTTAGCGATTTTATTCGTTGCCATTCCCTATTTGGGGCTAAGCTTCAAATCGGCGGCGGTAGCGTTGACGCTTTTAGCACTACCACCGATTTTGATCAGCACAGATGTTGCCTTTCGCAATATTGAACCTACTATCATCGAAGCCGCCAAAGGAATGGGGATGTCTCCCCGGCAAATTCTGCAACAAATCGAAATCCCGTTAGTCTTACCCGTCATTATTGCTGGGATTAAAACGGCGACAGTTGAAGTAATTGCCAGTGCGACTCTGGCTGCTTTTATTGGCGCGGGGGGATTAGGGAGTTTTATTGTGTTGGGGTTTGCGCTTTATGATCAAAGTATTTTATTAGTAGGTGCTATTCCTGTGGCAATCTTGGCATTAGTTGCGGAGGTGAGTTTGACTGCTTTACAACGATTGACATCCTCACATAGCGCGTAAGAGAAAAAGATGGTACAGACACCTGCTAGTCAAGACACTGAAACCCTATCGATTGAATTGCCCAAGGCGATTGGGCTGTACGTCACCCAGGAACAGTTTACTGCTTTAGCCGCAGCCAACCGCGACTTGAGACTGGAAAGAAGTGCCAAAGGAGAGTTAATTGTGAACCCACCAACAGGCTGGGAAACTGGAAGACGCAACCGCAGCCTCACCGGACAACTTGATCGCTGGTACGAAGAAAATGAGGATTTGGGTGAAGCCTTTGACTCCTCGACTGGCTTTATTTTACCCAATAGTGCAACTCGCTCTCCTGATGCCTCCTGGGTGAGTCGGGAACGTTGGCAGGCGCTTCCTCCGGAACAAAAAGGAACCTTTGCTCATATCTGCCCAGATTTTGTGGTTGAGTTACGCTCTAGTTCAGATACTCTCAAATCTGGGCAAGATAAAATGAGGGAGTATATCGACAATGGCGCTATATTGGGATGGTTAATCGATCCGCAGCAGCGACGGGTGGAGATTTATCGAGCGGGTAAGGATGTGGAGGTGTTGGAGAATCCGGCTGAATTGTCGGGTGAAGCAGTGTTACCAGGTTTTGTGTTGAATCTGCGTCGAGTTTGGGATTGAAAATGGTAAGTAGGTGGGGACAATTACAGTTAACGGTGGGGATCGTCATTCGTCATTCGTCCTTTGTAAGGGTTTGAGGTGCTTTTACAAAACTTAATCTAGTTAAGTTTATTTCCACCAACCTACTTATTATAAAGCATTAATATTCATCCTAATATAATAATTAAAAAGCACAAAGCAGGTGTCATTATCATGCAGGCTATTTTTTGGAGTGTAGAAGAAGTTGCCTACAGAGCTAAACAATTTTACGAAAATGGAATTCGCCAACAAGTTGAGTATGGTGATAACATTGGCAAAATAATTGTGATTGATTCTGAAACAGGCGAATATGGAATTGATAAAACTGGCGTAGAAACAGCATTAAAATTAAAGCAGAAGAAACCAAACGCCAGGTTATTTACGATGCGGATTGGTTATGATGTTGCTGTCAGCTTTGGTGGCGCGATTGAGCGTACTGTAAAATGATTTACGGCAGATTGAACGTCAGTCACCTCATCAAGATACAACGACACCCGCTCCAACTCTTTTACCAATCCCTACTCCCAATCAACCCTCACTCATCAGCTTGATTTTTCGTTGCGGATTCGATAGCCACTGTAATCCCAGCAAGATACCATTTAAAGCAAACGCCAGAATCGCCACAGTGATTGCCCCCGCCCAAATTTTATCGTAGCGACTCTGAGACACCCCATCAAAGAGGAGTACCCCCAATCCTCCCGCCCCAAATTTAGCACCAATTGTGGAGATCGCGATCGCGACAATGGTTGCCAAACGGATTCCGGCAATACCAATGGGTAAAATTAGGGGAATTTGTACCCACCACCAACGTTGCCAAGCATTCATCCCCATTCCGCGTGCGGCTTCTAGAATTTTCGGATCAATCGATTGTAAGGCGACTAAAAAATTGCGGACTAGAATCACCTGGGTATAGAGAATCATTGCTACAATGACTGATTGGCGATTTAACCCCAAAAGTGGCACAAGCAGAATAATTAGCGCCAGACTGGGTATGGTGTAGAGGATGCCCAGAATACCCACGACTGGGATACTCAGCCAACGGTAGCGAGTGATCAGCACCGATAAAGGCAGTGCGATCGCGATAGCAATCAGTACGGCTAAACTCGTCATCTGGAGATGTTCGAGCAGTAATTGAATAATATCTTCAGGATTTTTAATAATATAGTTCATCAGGAGTCAGACAAAATTAAAGTGGATGGTTGAGATTAGGGAACACCTCGGACTTCGGCGTGAGCGCTCAGACTTCGGCGAGACGTCGAACGCTTACCTCGATGGTCAGTGAGCTTGGTCGAACTGCGCTCGGTAACACGCTCGGTGTGTAACAGGGAACAGGGAATACCCAATTTATATTAATCTTGATAAAAACACAAACAACCGAGGGTATTCATAACACGATCAACTAACACCGAGACCCCGATTTAGGATTAACCCATACCCGTGCTAGTCCCTGAGAAAAGATACCCAGATTAGCCGCTGCTACTGGTGGTTGTAGCGCTACTTTTCCCGTCTTATCGATGTAAACCCAAGCTCGGTTAAAATGTACAGCGGCTAGTCCCTGGAAAAAGTTATGAGCTTCAGCAAATTGAAAGGGAATGGCTAATTCACCACTCTTATCAATATAGCCTAACTTGGCTTCTACCCTCACCAGCGCCAATCCTTCTGCAAACTCTTTGGCATCATCGAATTGGAGTGAGATGACGACGTTACCTGTTTGATCAATATAGCCCCACTTTTCCTCTATTTTTACCGCTGCTAATCCTTCCGTAAATCTTGTCGCTTGATTAAATTGGGGTGAGATGACGACATTGCCTGTTTCATCAATGTAGCCCCATTTCTCTATTAGTGCGGTCATCGGTTTTTTCATGGTTATTTCTTCCTTCTCCAGTCATTCGGGAAAGTATCCACTAGGTAGAGTCGCGCTCATTGCCTAGACTTACTTGTTAGGGAAGTTTGCCAGTAGGTCGCCTAATCGTTAAATTAAAAAATTATACTAAAGTTACTACTCCAGCCTAAAATGCAATTGGATTCAATGGAAGATAAGCATGTGCCGATTACTAGGCTACCTAGGTTCCCCTCTCCAACTCGATCAGCTTTTGTATAAACCGGAACGTTCCCTGGTTGTTCAGAGTTACTTACCCCAGGAGATGACATCGGGGGTTGTCAATGCGGATGGATTGGGTATTGGCTGGTATCACTCAACCCAGGATGTTCATCCGTTTACTTACAAAAATACGCTACCCATCTGGAATGATAGTAATCTACCGGAATTGAGCCGTTATGTGGACTCTGACTGTGTACTCGCCTATGTACGGAGTGCGACACCGGGTCAAGCGTTGGATATGGGAAACTGTCAACCCTTTCGCCGCGATCGCATCTTATTCATTCACAATGGTTTTATCGAACGGTTCCGCCAAACGCTCTATCGACCGATTCGCGATCGCCTGAGTGATGAAATTTACCAGTCAATCCACGGTACAACCGATTCTGAGCATATTTTTGCCCTCCTTGTCAATGAACTCCAAACGGTTCCCGATGCTTCCTTAGAGAAGGCATTGTCGCAAACCTTGATCCAGTTGACACAACTAGCCGAATCCTACCACGTCAACTTTTCTGCCAATGTGATTATCAGTGATGGGCATAGCCTCGTTGCTAGTCGCTACGCATCGGGTAGTAGTGCGCCCACACTATACTGGTTACGGGATGATCCTAATTACCCTAACGCTGTCCTCATTGCCTCTGAACCCTTATTTGCGGGGAATTGGCACAGTTGCCCAACCAATAGCCTGCTGGTGGTTAAAGAGGATTTGGAAGTTCGCATCAATCAATTCTAAAGAACGGATAATGTCATGGAACTTGACCTATTCCAGAGGCTGCTGATGCACCGCAATCTCAATGCCGTTGCAGTTTGTGTTATTCTAATAAATACCTACCATCTCATTTTTCTCAACCCAGCGCTCTCTCACGCTCGGGTTTTCTTAGATGTCTAACTAAGTCGAATAGGCATAGGTTAAGTTCTATAGCTTAGCTCTTAAGATTAGTTTGAGATAAGTCCAGGGTATTTTTTTCAGGCTTCACTATCTTTTAACAGTATTGCGGAATCCCGTTATCTGGTGGGATTCCTGCATTCTAGATGCCTGCACTTATCGCCTCATACCCTAGGTTTATTCATTCATACCCTGCCGAAGACAACTCCTGATTAGCTACGCCAATCGGGAAATTGACCCTGAAGACAGGCAGCGATTTCATCGTTCCAGTCGTCTTCTATTTGGGTAATCCACGCCTCAAACTTATCCTCAGTTTTTGAGTTGAACATTTTGTACCGTAGTTTTAACGACAATTTATCTCCGTGCTGAGATTGGTTATGAGAGAGTTGGTAATAAGTCATTATTAATCTTCCGATAATTATTAATTAACTACAAGTCACGGATTTTCTAAACTTCTTTTAACAAATATATTGAATTGTAAAGAAAAGATCTAGGCATTGAATAACACAACCCAGGTGATGATTGGCAAGAAGATGGGTGATACTGTATGGTCTGGATAAGTAATTTCAATGCAACGTCAGCGTGACTAGATAGAATCCCTTTGGTGAGCGAGGTCACAAATTTTACCTCTGCCTCTCTACCCAATCCATCGGAAACTTTTTTGATCAACTGGATCTACTGAAATGTAAAATCGTTAGATCAGTGGGATGAAATCCTAAAAAGCAGTTAACGGCAGTTAACGGAGTTTTAAAGCCAATGGAACAACATCAAAAATCAACGGTTGTAATTACGGGTGCCTCGTCAGGGGTGGGTTTGTATGCTGCCAAAGCCCTGGCACAACGGGGAAACTGGCATGTCGTGATGGCTTGTCGGAATTTAGAGAAAGCCCAAAACGCTGCCCAAGAGGTGGGGATGCCGGAGGACAGCTACACGATTATGCATATCGACTTGGGTAGCTTAGAGAGTGTGCGCCAGTTTGTAACTAAATTCAGGGAAAGCGGCAAATCCTTAGATGCCTTGGTGTGCAACGCTGCCATTTATATGCCCTTACTCAAGGAACCTCTGCGATCGCCAGAAGGGTATGAGTTAAGCGTTGCCACAAATCACCTGGGACATTTCCTCTTGTCTCATCTGATGCTGGAGGATTTGAAACATTCCTCGGCTGAGTCTCCCCGGCTGGTTATTTTGGGAACGGTGACTCACAATCCCGATGAATTGGGTGGAAAGATTCCACCGCGTCCAGATTTAGGGGAACTCAAGGGGTTTGAAGCGGGATTCAAAGAGCCTCACTCGATGATTGACGGCAAAAAGTTTGAACCCGTCAAAGCCTACAAAGACAGCAAAGTCTGTAACGTTCTGACTATGCGAGAACTGCATCGGCGCTATCACGAGTCAACTGGTATCGTCTTCAGTTCGCTTTATCCAGGATGTGTGGCTGATACACCCCTGTTCCGCAATCACTATCCCCTGTTTCAGAAAATCTTTCCCTTGTTCCAGAAACACATCACGGGTGGGTATGTGTCCCAGGAGTTGGCAGGTGAACGGGTTGCTGCTGTCGTTGCCGATCCTGAATATAGCCAATCCGGTGTCTATTGGAGTTGGGGGAACCGACAGAAGAAAGAGGGTAAATCCTTTGTGCAGAAGGTTTCTCCCCAAGCCCGCGATGATCAAAAAGGGGAACGGATGTGGGAGTTAAGCGCCAAGTTAGTCGGAGTTGCTTGATGGGAGACTAAGCTGTCACCCATTTAAATTGGCAATGGGTAGCAAGCAAAATGCTCACCCGACAAGGATTTCACCATTATTGAGATTAAGGTTGAAATCCCAAACAGCTTAGGTGTCAACGTTCGTCCCAATTACTCCATATCATGAGTCGGGGTGATTCATAAATTGCCCCGACTATAATTTTGGAAAAAATTGGTTAATCCTTGGATATAAAATATTAAGAAATATTAATAAGTGTCAACTTCTGACTGTTCTCTATTCCCCGTTTCCTGTTCCCTTGTCCATGTCCTGACGACTTAATCGAAGAAATAATACAGTGTATTACGAAAGCGTTGACAATTATTGTATCCTTTTCTACTATAGTTAATATTCCTTCTAAAGAAGGTGACTTAGATGTATTACAGTAAGGGAATTTACTCTCACAGCCAGAAGAAAATTCCATTGCTGTGGACGATTGATGTTGACGGTATTTAGATAGGGCGCATTTACCCAACAAGCCGTTAGGTTGTTCAAGCTTTGTGTTTTTAATCTAGACAAAGTTTTGTAGAACGGCAAAACCTGTTTGAGTGGAGCAATTCGTTGAAAAGAGATGGCTCTACGCGAACAGTTACTGGTAAGTGAAACTTTAGTGATAGCAGATGGATGTTAGGGTGCATTTTCAGATTCAAGTGACGTGTTTGATAAGGGTCTTTATTTAATCAACGCCACTGATAGATAAGAATACGCGATCGCTGTTTATTCTCTTTCAACAAGAGAGGGCGATCGCCTTTTTTTGGGTTAAACTTCTAAGATTGGAGGTTGAGTTGGACTCACTTGTCGAATAACCCGACAGGGGTTTCCCGCTGCGATAACATTGGCGGGAATACTTTTGGTCACAACACTACCCGCACCAATAGTTGTGTGATCGCCAATGGTGACACCTGGACAAATAATTGCACCGCCACCAATCCAGACATTATTGCCAATTTTAATCGGTGCAGCCAGTTCGCGTCCAGTGAGTCTTTGGGCGGGATCAGTGGGATGATAGGCGGTATAGATCTGCACATAGGGACCACATAAAAGGTTATCGCCTAGGTGAACTGTATTACAGTCGAGAATCACACAGCCATAATTCATATAGAGATTATCGCCAACATAGATATTACTGCCATAATCACAGTAAAAGGGAGGACTAATTTGAGGATTAGATCCCAGCTTGCCAAATAAGTTTTGTAAAAGGTGCGATCGCGTTTCTACTTCGTCTTCGGTTGTGGCATTGTACAAGCGGGTGAGATGACAGGCTTGATTGTGTAATGCTTTTAATTCAGGGTCAGATGCTAGATATAGCTCTCCCGCTAACATTTTTTGTTTTTCGCTCATCAGAAACCTGTCTTTCCGTGTCTCCATAACACCATTTATTGTAAGCTACCTGTAGGGGCACGGCAATGCCGTGCCCCTACCATAAAGGGCGTTTGTGCTTAACAGTTTTCTTCTACTCTATGAGTCGTTTTAAAATTTGAATCACCCGATGCAGTTGGTTATCACGGCGAGTTGAAAGGGTAAATTTATCAGATAAATCATATTCTTTTTGCTGAGGGTCTAGTTTGACAAAAAGGTAATCTTCTCCGGTGGTAATTAAACCATAAGCGGGATTCTCGGTTGTCGGGTTAGACATCATGTAGGCGAGGGTTTGGGGTAAAGCTTGCATCACACTAAAACCATAGCGTTTGGTTTCTAAAAGGATGAGCCACAATTGTTCCTGCATGACTAAAATATCAATGAGTCCTTCTAGGATTTGGTCTTTGTCTTCGATTTCAATTTTGATGTATTTTTCCCCTTTGATGAGATAGGGGGGATCGTACAAGCCTAATAGTTCTAGAATTGGAGCAATTATAATCAGGTTTACGGTACTTTCGGTAATCGCACCTTCGGCTTGGTAATAACGATAGCGGGTTCGTAGGCGATCGCACTTTTCGATTTCCCCCAGGCTGAGTTCTGGTAAGGGTTCTAGCCATTCTGGGAAGAAGGTGGGGTTGGTTGTCGGCTGCAATTGAAAGGTATGATGCGCCTGGTTTAAGTTTGTAATCGCTTTGGTAACACCAATAACCTGGGGCATGGCATAGATTTCAGATAAAGAGGTGATTTCTCTGGGAGTTGGCGACGCCTGCGCGTTCTTTTATTGTAGGGGGTGATTGTCAACCTGTAAGCCGAATCCGTCTTTGATGCAATGGCGACTGGAAGTCGCAGCTACACAAACAAAGTCCGCCTGCGCGGACTAGATTATATAGCACTACACTCTAAGGTTAGGACAAAAAAAGAAAAATTTAAATCGCTCAATCCCTTGATGAATCAGTGTTTTTCTTCACTATTGCCTATTGCCTATTGCCTAGCGCGTAGCGCTATAAAGGGGATAGCTAACCCGGATTTGGTATAAGCCGAATCGGGGCGATGAATTCGGATTTTCTGGGATAGGGCTTGGTTACCAAGCCCCTACGACGGTTGGTGCTAACTGAAAACTCGGATTCTGAACCCTACATCCTCTACAGGATAAGGCTTGCAGCGGAATGACTCAACGGGTGCGATGCCTTGATTGGGCAAGGGGTTAGGGTGAAACGTTTAAGATTTGATACAAGCCTCTTGTCAAATTCCGCTAGGCATTGGCTAGATTAAAATATCTTTTTCCGGTTTTCCCGATGAACTCAGTCCAACTCGGTATCCGCATTCCTACCCATCTTAACCAACGTCTGACTGACTACATTGAACGCACGGGGTTGTCAAAGACGGAGGTAGTGATTAATGCGTTGGCGTCTTATATGGGGTGTAGTGAGGAGATTCCCCTGAATGAACGGGTGGCATCTCTTGAGGCGAAAATGATGGTGTTGGAGGGGTTGGTTAAGGGAGGCTAATGTTCAGCAACCTGTTGGCAGAAAGGACTAACAGTTAACCCTAGACAATATTCTTAGTCATACTGACACCGAAAGCGAATGGCATGAAAGCTGATGAGGTTCTGAGACGATATGCAGCCGGGGAGAGGGATTTTCGCCGTGTAAATCTGCGTGGTCAATCGTTCAAAGGAAAAGACCTGAAGGGGGCAGATTTTAGTGAGGCGGATATTCGAGGGGCAAATTTTACCAATGCTTACCTCAAAGATGCCAAGTTTTGTGGAGCAAAAGCTGGACTACAGCGACGATGGCAGATTAGTTTAACCGTAATTGCTTTACTTGTGTCAGTATTTTCAGGATTTTTATGTTGGTTTCCTATATTTTTTGTATTAATCCTATTCTCTGGTGGTTTGTTAAATGTTCTTATTGGTTGGGTTTCCCTCAGTTTAATTATTGTCTTTTTGATTGTCATTATCCACAAAGGGATTAATTCTGTCGCTGTCACTGTCGCTGTCACTGTCGCTGGAGCTGTCGCTGTTGCTGGAGCTGTCACTGGAGCTGCCACTGGAGCTGTTGCTATTGCTGTCACTGGAGCTTTCACTGGATTTGTCGCTGTCGCTGTCGCTGGAGCTTTCACTGGAGCTGTCGCTGTCGCTGTCGCTGGAGCTGTCGCTGGAGCTGTCACTGGAGCTGTTGCTTTCGCTTTCGCTTTCGCTGGAGCTGTCGCTTTCACTGGAAATTTCATTAGAATTTCTGCTGTCGCTTTGGCTTTCGCTGCCACCTTCGTTCTGTTGTGCGCTTACATTAGCTGGCAAGCATTGGCTGGAGATGAAAAATACGCCATCATTCACACAAATGCCATTGCGTTTTCTACTAAAGGTGGAACCAGTTTTCGCCATGCCAATTTAACCAACGTTGGTTTTACATCTGCCACGCTAAAAAGTACAGATTTCAGACGAGCTATTCTAACCCGAACTTGTTGGCGTAACACAAAAAAACTTAACCGGATTCGCCCTGGTAATACCTACCTACAAAATGCCAACCTACGCCAATTGCTGATTACAGGACAAGGACAAGACCAAAATTTTGACTACCAAAACCTGCGTGGTGTCAACTTACAAGGCGCAAACCTAGCCGACTCTAGTTTTATCGGCGCTGACTTAAACGAAGCCAATCTACAAGACGTGGACTTATCCAGAGCTAAACTGGTACAAACCCAATTAGATGAAGCAGATTTAACAGGTGCAACACTTACCGGAGCCACAATTGAAGATTGGAACATCACCAGTCATACCCAATTACAGGGGATTAGATGTCGGTATGTCTTCATGCGTTTACCGACTAAAGATGACCCTGAACCTCGCCGCAAACCCGATAACCGGGAAGAAGAGTTTGAAGATGGGGATTTTGCGGACTTTATTAAGCCTATAGTTGATACCCTTGACCTCTATCATAATCAGGGGGTTGACCCTCGCGCTATTGCAATTTCTCTCAAACAGTTAGCTGAAAATAACCCAGAGGCTGAGTTAGAGATTGTGGCGATGGAGAAACGGGGTAAAGATAAGTTATTACTCCGTGCAGCAACTGCTCCTGACGCTGACCATTCTAAGCTGAATGCTGAGTATTTCAAGACTTATAATCAGATCAAAGCCTTAGCTGAGGCAGAAGTACAGGCATTACTCGCTGAGAAAGATAGCCGAATTTCCAGTTTAGAGACTATGGTAGAGACGGCGCTACAGCGTCCAAGTTTTTATACAAACACGCAAGTTGAACAGGTAGATATTATGACTAACAATCCTGGTGGTATTTCTCAATCCAATACAGGTTCAATGGGAGGTGGACAGCAAGGCGCTATCGGTGACCAAAACAAGCAAACGATGTCCACTCAAGCGGCTGCATCCGCAGGGGAACAGCTAACCCAACAAGACGTTCTGCAAATGCTGGGACAGATTGAGCAAATGATTGATTCGGCTGAAATCCCAGAAGAGATTAAAGAAGAAGCAAACACTTACTTGGGGGCAGCGAAAAAAGCTGTTGAGAAAGAAGAACCTAACAAAGAACGGGTAAACATTAACCTAGAAGGAGTAGCAGAACAACTAGACAAAGCCAGTAAGGTAGCAGAAGCTGGCACTACTTTATTCACAAAAGTTAAGCCAATTCTCGTTAAAGTTGCAGGTTGGTTAGGTGCAGCCGCAGGTTCTTTCTTCGGTACTCTCTAATCGTTATAACAAATGTGTGAACCACCGTCCCATGAACCCCATTCACAACAGTCCCAGCCTGAACCAAGTGTTCAGCAGAAAAATGCAGGTTCAATGGGCGGTGGACAACAGGCGGCAATTGGCGATAGAAATGTCCAGGTACAGGGAAAGGGTAACTGGGTCTGGAATTTTTTCTTTGGTTGGGGTGGCAAAAGTTTAACTCCACGCCAAGAAGACCGCAATCGTCAGGCGTTACTCAATAAAGTCAACAAATTTTGGGTCAAAGATGTTCTAGAAAAATCCCTCTACAATCAGGTGATGATTGAGTTGGGATTGGAGGAACGCCCCGACGCTATTACTAATCCTTGGAGTGCCATTATAGAGACGAATGACTCACCTCAACCTCTCCCCGATGGAACTAAAATAATCGATATATTTGACCAAATCGGCATAGGTCGAACGCTACTCATTTTAGGGGAACCGGGGTCAGGAAAAACCACGACGTTATTGGAACTCACACGCGATTTAATCGCCCGTGCTGAACAAAATATTAAGCTGCTGATTCCTGTTGTTTTTACTCTTTCATCTTGGGCAGATAAACGAGAAAAGATAGCTGATTGGTTAGTAGAGGAACTGAATAGTAAGTATGATGTGCCTAAGAAAATTGGACAAACCTGGGTAACACAACAGCAACTGCTACCATTGCTGGATGGTTTGGATGAAGTAAAGGCGGAGTATCGAGATGACTGTATTGCAGCCTTGAACCAATTCAAGCAGGAGTATTATGGTGCAGAGTTGGTAGTGTGCAGTCGCATTAAAGACTATGAAGCCTTATCTAGTCGTCTGAATTTTCAAAGTGCTGTTTATATAAGATTGCTGAATTTAGAACAAATCTGTGATTACTTGGATAATGTCGGTGGTGATTTGAGAGGGTTGAGGGCATTAATGGAAGAGGACACGGTACTGCAAGAGTTAGCCCAATCTCCTTTGATGCTCAATATTATGACTCTGGTTTATCAGGGGGTAGCGGTTGAGGATTTGCCAAAAACTGAGATGGCAGAAGAACGGCGTAAGCAGCTATTTGATGATTACATTGAGAAAATGTTTCATCGCCCTAATCGTTCAAAGGGTGAACAGAGATATTCAAAATTTCAAACAAAGCATTGGCTGAGTTGGCTAGCACAGAGAATGCTTCAGGAGTCGCAAACTGTATTTTTCATTGAAGGAATGCAGCCTCGTTATCTGAAAAATAAATTTCGTCAATGGCAATATTGGGTTTTACTTGTCATAATGAATTTAGTGACTGCTGGAACTATTGCTACGATTGTTATTTTGCAATGGTTCTTGCCTGAACATTCAATATCATGGTCATCTATTTCTAATCGCATCTTACTATTCGGCTCATGGTTTGGATTTATTTTATCTACTGAGTCCAAAGCTGATGCTCGCCGATTAATAATGTATCCCATCGTTCAAGTTTTTTGTTGTCTATTCAGGAAGAAGCTACCAAGAGAGTTTCAAGATAACATACCTATTCTTCATGACATCGATCTCTCTTCAAGATTTCGATTAAAAGCCCCTTCACTGAGAGATTTGAAAGATAAAGTTTTGCAACATTCGCTAGGACACGCTTTATTGATGTCCGAGTGGATGTGGAAGATATTGCTATTGCCGATTATCATACCAATTCATATACTTTTCGGAAAATTAGCCTATACAATCGGCATGGAAAGGTTAGGCAGCAATTCAAAAGAATATTTTGAGTTGCTAATTCAAAACTCTAGAGCAGTTGCTAATGAAGTCAACGACTCAACAGATTCCAATCAAAACTCAAATTATATTCTATATGCGATACTGTATCAGTATGCACATATGATTAAATTAAAAGGAGGCTTGTTAATCAACCTATCTTTAAAAATATTGACATTTATTCTAGGATTGATGCCATTCATTTTTTATGTGTTTATAAGCTTATTTAATGTTTTGACAGCAGAAAAAATAGAAGATTCGCTAGCTCCGAACTATCGAGTAAAAGAAGCTTCAAAAACTGCATTTTTAAGTTCAATACTTTTCTGTCTTTCTTCTATCATAGCCTTCCAGAGGCCAGCCACATACTATCGAGTCATTTCTTGTATTCTTGGCTTTTTGGCTTGCTTGAGTTATTTACCTTTGCTCAAACATCTATTTCTGCGCCTTGTCCTTTGGCACAGTGGTGCTATTCCCTGGAACTATGCCCACTTCCTCGACTATGCCGCAGATCGCATCTTCCTCCAAAAAGTAGGTGGTGGCTATATCTTCATCCACCGGATGCTGATGGAACATTTCGCCCAGATGGAACTTGAACGCTAAACCCCCACCGGATAAAGCTTACAAATCAATACCCAACATCACTCTAACTCCCATTACTCCCCCGGTGCTCTAACGTTAACACTCCCACTGGCGCATCATCGATATCTTGACTATTAACCGCTAACCAACCTGTCGTAAATCCCGTTCCAACAACGCATCAACTTGAAACGCTTCACCCTCGGCTGTAATCAAATCAATCTCAAAAAAAAGCTCACCAATATCGCCAAATCTGCCATAAATCATATCATGCCGCAGGCTCCCGTCTGATTAATCCGGAATGTCATCAACCAGCCAGTCGGATACTTTTGACGCACCTTTTCCACCGCCTTATCTTCATCGGGATCAATAAAATAGTCCCCACTATTTGGCTCAATTAGTATAAACCAGTTATAGTGATCCCCGATTAACTCATCCCGAACTCGTTCAAAAACCGAGAAACAGCATTGATACCGTGCGTCTCGTTCTGCTTTACGTCTTGCTAGTTCTTGCGGCGGTATTGTATGTTGAGTAAATATTCGACCTCGACGTAAGGGGCGCTGGGTTTGCTGCTGGGTCATATTATGTTAAGTAGGTGGGGAAAATTAAAGTTAATGGTAGAGATCGTCATTTGTCATTCGTCATTCGTCATTTGTAAGGGTTTGAGGCTTGTTAATATAACTTGATCTAGTTGAGTTTATTTCCACCAACCTACTTATGTCCGGTTGAATACTCAATTAGAAGTCACAATATCAGCTAACGCAGGTTTGACATTGGCATAGTCATAGTTAAAACCACTGCTAGTTGTCCGCTTAGGTAACACCTTTTGACCCTCTAGCACCACCTTAGCCCCCTCTCCTAATAACGCTTCTAGGGCAATACTGGGAACAGGTAACCAGGAGGGACGATTCATAACATCCCCCAAAGTCTGACAAAATTCCGACATCCGCACAGGATTGGGTGCTGTAGCATTGAAAACTCCTTCCATTTCATTACGGGTGAGTGCATTGATAATCAAGTTCACCAAATCCTCTCGGTGAATCCAAGAAAACCACTGACGCCCACTACCAATTGGACCCCCAGCAAATAGTTGAAATGGAGGTAACATTTTCGCTAGTGCGCCACCATCTCCTAAAACAATGCCAAACCGGAGGATAACCAATCGCACCCCAGCCTCTTTCACCTTCTGCGCTTCCGCTTCCCACGCCTGACAGACTTGGGCGAGGAAATCATCTCCGGGGGGACTGGTTTCGTCAAACGTTGCCGTTTCGCTAGTCCCGTAATAGCCAACAGCCGACGCATTCACTAAAACGCTGGGTTTTGGTTGAGCTTGGCTGATTGCTTCAACAATTCGCCGAGTTCCCAGTTGGCGACTATCAAGAATTGCTTGTTTCCGTTCCGGTGTCCAGCGATTCTCTCCAATGGGTTCTCCTGCCAAATTCACCACCCCATCACACCCTGCGATCGCGTCTTGCCAAGATCCCGATTCGGTGGGAGTATAGCCGACAATCTCTAAATCAGGAAACAGCCGAGTTGCTTTGGCTCGGTTTCGGGTTAAAATCATCGGTTGATGCTCTAACTCAAGCAGACGCTTGACTAAGCGAGAACCAATAAATCCGGTTGCTCCAGTAATAGCGATTTTCACGATTAACCTACTCTGCTCCCTGTGCTTGTTTTGTGTCACCGTAAGCCATACCATTGGCTTCGGCATAGCGGTGCATAAAGCGCATGAAACGATCCCAGTGATCTTGGCGTTCGACTTCAAATTCGCAGTCTACCCGCCTTAAATCATCGCCTTCTGGACCACCGAATATAAATTTAACCGATGATGGTTCCACACTAATCTGCCCTTCTTCATCAATTAAGAGCAAGGCGTTGGCGAATCGTTTAGTATAACTCTGGAATTTTTCTATCGCTTTTAAGGAATCGAAACTCATTAATACTGAACGCACGCCCGAACTTCGATTTCGCCGTAAGCTAACATTGCTCAGTTCTTCAGGAAGTCCTTCAAAAAATTGAATCGATGGCGTTTGGGAAGTCATTTTTAAATGGCGAATACTATATTGTTCAGTATACTCCAACAGATCCCTATTATAAAGACGAGTCAGCGTGACTTTTTCTTAGCATCAATGACTAAGGATTCTAGAAAAGAAGGGGGTCGGAGAAAATTGTCCCCCTTCTTTTGTTTTTAGAAGTAATTTGATGATTCGTAGGGGCGCAAGGCTTGCGCCCTTGCTTAGCGCAGGATTAAACCCTCGTATCGGAAAGGACAAATGACAAATGACAAATGACAAATGACAAATGACTAAACCGCTTGCGGTTGCACTTGCGGCTGGAATTGGAACAGTGAGTACACCACATTGCGACGAATGTCAATCATCATTTCCAAGAAGGTTTCATATCCTTCTTGCTTATACTCAATCAGTGGGTCTTTCTGCCCATAACCGCGTAACCCGACTGACTCACGCAACGCATCCATTGATTGCAAATGCTCCCGCCACAAGGTATCAATCTGCTGCAAGATGAAGAACCGTTCTGCTTGTCGCATCAATCCCGGTTGAATTTGATCGATTTGGGCTTCTTTAATGTCGTAAGCTTTGCGGACTTCTTCATGCAAAAAGGTTTTAATCTCCGTGACTGTCATATCATCCAGATGTTCTGGCTGGAGATCTTGCAGCAAATAGACAAATTCTTGTACCTTGGACACCAAGCTGCCTAAATCCCATTCTTCCGGCGGCAAATCCGGGTTGACGTAGGCGTCTACAATATCATCCATCGTCTTCTCCGCATATTGGATGACTTGTTCTTTGAGATCTAATCCTTCTAACACCCGACGACGTTCGGCATAAATTGCCCGCCGCTGATTATTCATCACCTCGTCATATTCAAACACCTGTTTCCGGGTGTCATAGTAGAAGGTTTCCACTTTTTTCTGCGCCCCTTCTAAGGAACGAGTCAACATTCCCGATTCGATCGGCATATCTTCCTCTACCCGGAACGCATTCATCATCCCCGCCACGCGATCGCCCCCAAAAATCCGCAGCAAGTTATCCTCTAAGCTGAGGAAAAACTTCGTCGAACCCGGGTCACCTTGGCGTCCCGCCCGTCCCCGGAGTTGGTTATCAATCCGGCGAGATTCGTGGCGTTCGGTACCAATCACATGCAATCCGCCGATCGGCTCGGTTTTGATCACCTCATCCTGTTCTTTATGAGTAAAGGCTTCATATTCCTTTCGCACCGCCCGACAAACCTCCCGCAGCTTTTGGATCACTGGGTCATCCGTCGGGGCATTTTCCGCCGCGATCGCTATTTTTTCTTCGGCTTCTAATTCCGGTAGACTGCGTTCCCCATACTGCTGCACCGCAAACTTCACCGCCTCAATCAGCTTTTGCTCGGTTTCCGGAGACAACTGAGTCGGGTAAATCTGCGGACTTACCTTCCAAGTTTTCACCTTTTTCCCTGGCGCAAACCCTTGGGCTTGGGAGCGTTTCCCACCCCCTCCTGCCATAGCCGCAAAAGAATCTTCTTCTTCGGGGATGACAATCTGCGGCATGAAATATTCCCGCACTTTCAGCCGCGACATGTAATCCGCGTTACCCCCTAAGATAATATCGGTACCACGTCCTGCCATGTTCGTCGCGATCGTCACCGCCCCTTTGCGCCCCGCTTGGGCAACAATTTCTGATTCCCGTTCCACGTTCTCCGGTCGGGCATTGAGCAGATTATGGGGAACGTCCAATTGGCTTAACAAACGCGAAAGCACTTCTGATTTTTCCACACTGGTTGTACCCACCAATACTGGGCGTCCTTGCTCATGCATGTCCGCACATTCTCGTGCCACCGCTTTCCATTTGGCTTCCTCAGTTTTATACACTACATCCGACATATCCCGCCGTCCGGGGGGCTTATTGGTGGGGATAATCGTGACTTGTAGGTTATAGATTTTTTCAAATTCGGCTTCTTCTGTTTTGGCTGTTCCGGTCATCCCGGCTAGCTTGGGATAAAGCAAAAAGAAATTTTGATAGGTAATTGTCGCTAGGGTTTGGGTTTCTTTTTGAATCTCGACGCCTTCTTTTGCCTCAATCGCCTGGTGCAGTCCATCACTCCAACGTCGTCCCTGTAAAACCCGTCCGGTAAACTCATCGACGATGACCACTTCGTCGTTACGCACGATATAGTTTACGTCATTGGTAAACAGTTCCTTTGCCTTAATCGCGTTGAAGATATAGTGCGCCCAAGGATTTTCCGGGTCATACAAATCCCCAACCTCTAGGAGTTTTTCCGCCTCGATAAAGCCTTCATCCGTGAGGATGACATTACGCGCTTTTTCATCAACCTCATAATGCTCCTCCGGCTGAAGCATTTTAGCGATTTGAGCCGCTTTCATATAGTTCTGGGTAGGGCGTTCCACCTGTCCAGAAATAATCAGGGGGGTGCGGGCTTCGTCAATGAGTACGGAGTCTACTTCGTCAATGATGCAGTAATTGAAGGGACGCTGCACCACCTCATTCATTGAGGTTGCCATATTATCCCGCAAGTAGTCAAACCCCAACTCGCTGTTTGTGGCATAGGTAATATCACAGCCGTAGTTGCGCTGTCGTTCCGCAGGACCCATCCCTGACTGAATCAGTCCTACCGTTAATCCTAAGAAGCGGTGTACCTGTCCCATCCATTCCGCGTCCCGGCGTGCCAGGTAATCGTTAACGGTAACAATATGTACCCCTTTGCCACTTAGAGCGTTGAGATAAGCTGGGAGGGTGGATACAAGGGTTTTCCCCTCACCCGTTTTCATCTCCGCGATTTCTCCCCGGTGCAGCACAACACCACCTAATAGCTGCACATCAAAATGGCGCATTCCCAGAACCCGCCATGCAGCTTCCCGCACGACGGCAAAGGCTTCGGGTAGGAGATCCTCTAACAGTTCTTCTTGCTCACGATCGGTTGTCGCTTTTTCAAGCTGCTGCTTGAATTCTACGGTTTTCCCTTGGAGTTGCTCATCGGAGAGCGATCGGATATCTTCTTCCAGAACGTTGATATCGGCAACGAACGGTTGGTATCTTTTAAGTTTGCGGGTGTTTGGATCGCCAAGTAAGTTTTTTAACATAGCAGGAGAGGGATACGTCTAATCGCGCTTTGTCTAGGGTTAAGGTTAGACACTCAAGACTAAGGGCATGAATAGGGGAGTCAGCGTTCACAGGCAATCTTGCACGAGTCCCAGTGGCTAACGGCTAACCCATAATAAACCACCGCTTAGGGCGGCATTTTTATGATCATCCTACCATTTTTGCTCAGATTGAGGGGCGCTTCGTCCTTCCTACTGGCGATCCTCCAACCAACTGGCTAAATCCGGCAAACTTTGAAAATCGAAAATTTCCTCAGCTAACCGTTCCAAATCACTCAACGGTAATTCTTCAATTTTGCGGCTGATTGCCAACGGGATTTCGCCAAAACGCTTCAGGATTAGACGCCCTACTAGAGTTTTGGTCTGTTGTAGTCGCCCTTCTTCTTTCCCTTCTTCTTTTCCTTTTTCTTTTCCTTTTTCTTCAGCATAAGCCAGCCGCCCTTTTTCATCTTGCAACATTATGCCTCGCCGATCAACCACCTCCAACTCTTCTACCGTCATTGTGGCTTGATTAGCAAGGTTTAAAGCAAGTTCTATCTCTGAAACTTCCCCTAAATTATCAGGAACACTCTCCAAACTCGCTGCTTCTTTCAGGAAATAAATCCATTTATCGGTTAAACTCTGTAGTTCAGACAAGGTTTTATTGAATTTGGGAAGTTCGACAAAAATTAGCTTCAATTCACCATCTAGAAGTTCAATTTTTTGGGTTTTCTCTTGAAAGACAAATTGGTTAATTACCTGATCTGTGTTGGCAAACAAGGTAAAGTCAGTAATTGTTACGGCAATTGCTGGATTCGGTAAAGGATAATCATCGCCTGTTTTTAACTGGTTACTATAGGCTTTGGTCAAGTTATAAGCTACCCGCTTGTTAAAGGCAGTCATCGGCGCTATTTGCATTTCAATGACCACAATAGACCCATCCGCTAAAACAGCTTTGACATCTAAATACGTTTCTTTTAAGGTCATCACCTGATCCGGATTATAGGGATTGACAATTGTTAGGGATTGAATGATTTTTTCTTCGTTATAAATTATTGCATTGAGAAAACTGATTAAAATCTCTTGGCTTTGTTCGGAACCAAATATTTTTTTAAAGGCATAATCGATTTTGGGACTAATAAACCTCATTTTAGGTCTCCCCTTTCAATATAAATAGATGGAATAAAGTCCGATTCTAGCACAGCGATCGCCCCGTATTTCATTTACTAACAAGTGACAAGTTTATTGAGGTGATACGTCAAACAATTTCCAACTCTAAATTGTGGCTTTCCTTCAAATCATAGGTAAAGTGGTCAACCTCATTTGTGTCACTCAGTTCCAAATTATAGAAATCGACAACATCATGTTCAAAATAAGGACCGGCGTGCCAAGTTCCTAATTCTAACTTGATGAAACAGTTTCCCGGAATTCGGAAAACTTTAATGTCATCAATGGCAGGTTGTTCACGTTCACAAGCAGGTGCAACCGCCATCCACCAGTCTTTCCCTTCTAGAGAACCCAAACATTGGGTGCATTGCTGATGGCGCGTGATTGTGTGAAATTTGCGACCTCTGTGATACAAGCGCATGATGTAAAAGCGGGGAGTACCGTCGTGCAGAACTAATTGGGCATCTGTTGCATCATAGGGTTTATCATCGGCTGTCGGTGTGATTAATTGACCGAAGGGTTGAAAGCGTTCGGCGCTAATTTCTTCTACTGGAAGCTGTTTCACTGAAATAGTGCGATTCATGACAGATATCAATTGCAACACAAAGCTTACTGCTATTTTGTCCCAAACAAGCGATCGCCTGCATCCCCAAGTCCGGGCAAAATATAACCATGCTCGTCTAAGCTTTCATCAATCGCGGCGGTATACAGAGGGACTTCCGGATGATGATCATGGAAATTTGCGATTCCCTCCGGTGCAGCTAGCAAGCACAAAAATTTAATGGACAACGGGATAAAATCCTTCACCCGATCCACGGCTGCTACGGCTGTATTCCCTGTAGCCACCATGGGATCAACAACCAAGATGTCTCGGTGTTCAATATCATGAGGCAGTTTGCAATAATATTCAATCGGAATCCGAGTCGTTGGATCGCGATACAAGCCAATATGCCCCAAGCGGGCGGAAGGGATCAATTCTAAGATACCATCAACCAGCCCTTGCCCTGCCCGCATAATCGAAACAATCACCATTTTCTTATCTGAAGCCAGCATGGGAGCGTGCATGGGAGCCAGAGGTGTTTTAATCGGTGCGTATTTAAGCGGTAAGTCCCGCGTTACCTCGTAAGCTAGCAAGCCGCCAACTTCTTTCATCAGTTGACGAAATTTAGCTGTACTGGTGTCAGCCTGACGCATAAGGGTTAGCTTGTGCTGTACGAATGGGTGATCGATTACTGTAACTTGAGGGATCATTTGTTAATAGTAGACAGATTTTTATCTGTATAAAAGTTAATCTTCCTGAGAGTATACCACTCCTGTTGCCAAATCACAGCAAAGATAAGGAATATAAGATAAAATGTATTTGCAAAATGGATTTAATTCATTTTTGCAATATCCAAAATAAAAACAATATAACAGTGAGACTATTAGCCTATTTTACACTAGCAAAGTCAATGGGTAACGTCATAGTTGGTGGGCAATGGACTAAAACTCTTATCCAGTCGTCTAAAGACGACTGGATCTTGGGAGACGCATCTTATGGTAGAGACGTTGCATGCAACGTCTCTACAACTTCACTATTGCAAGAAAGCCTATTGCCTATTCCCTGGCGCGTAGCGCTATACTTTTGATGCAGAAGAGGGAGAAGGGATATCCGTTAACACTCGCTTCACCATACTGATAAATTCCTCCAAGACATAAGGTTTGGTTACATACAGATTCGCTCCTAGACGTATCCCGCGTTCAATATCCCTGGGTTCGGATTTTGCTGTCAAAAAAATAAACGGGGTTTGGCGACCAAATCGGCGCAGTTGTGATAACACAGTATACCCATCAAATCCGGGCAGATTAATGTCGCAAATAATTAATTCTGGGTTCAGACATAAGCTAAAGTTGACGCCACTTGACCCGTTATCTGTGGAAATTACATCATAGCCATTGGACGGGTTATATCCTTCCATTGCTAAAATTTCGGATAAATTATCACGCAGGCTTATGTCATCTTCAATGATTAGAATTCTTCGCATTGTTTCGCCTATTCCCCTACTGGCGTTTTAGTTGGATTGAATCATGTTGTTCTTCTTTATTATTCCCTAACAGTTGAGGGGTTTCATCCGTGAATTCTCTAGATTTTTCAAGTTTTCGGGAAAACTAGACGTTGCTTATCGTTGGGGAACCCTCTCCTAGAATTTACAGATATCTATCCTTATAAAGATTTGCAAACAAAACTTGACTCAAGCGAGTTGATCAGTGAAACTACAGACAAGAGCGTAATACACTGTAAACAAGCGTATTACGTTAGTTGTGGTTAACTCCAAACAAAGGCTGATTAATCCATAATTAGCCGGAAGCTGGGATGGAACAGCACGTCTTGCCCAGAAATACTGTCTCCATCCAGGCAACCCGCGAGATTGGTTGATTGAGCCTATTGATGAAGGATAACCTCTGCTATACCGTTTGCACCTCCTCAATCATTTCTAGTGTGTCTCCCTTTTGGTGTCCGGTATGGTAAGCAGCAAGGAGAATTTGGCTGGTTTTTCCGCAGGCGATCGCACCCCTAGCGTCAATGGCGATCGCACCTAAATCCCGCCGATTCTCCTTTGCTTCTTTTATAGAACGTTCCATGGCTTCGGCTAAGGATAAACCGTCGGTGACACGCACCACCACCCGTGCGGCGAAGCATTCATCAATGATATCTTCCCCAATTCCGGTACAGCTTACCCCGGCGTTTAAGTTGGCGTAATTCCCCGCAGGCATTGCCGAATCGCTGACTCGACCAATGCGTTCAAATCCCTTTCCTCCGGTGGATGTACCCGCCGCCAAGCCGCCTTGACTATCTAATGCCACAACTCCAATTGTGCCACGTCCGGCTTCCGAAGAAAGGAGTTCTGGTTCGCTGACCACATCCGCCATCGTCCGTTCAAAGTTGTCCTGTCTATCCTGTAACCATTCCTGTAAACGCTTTTCCGTCAAGGGGTTGTAAATCGGTGCATTCACTTCCCGCACCAATTCCGCCGCCCCAAAATCCGAGAGAATGCGATCGGGACAATCTTGCAAAATCTTCGCCAAATTGATGGGATTTTTAATCCGTGAGACATTAATCACACCGCTAAAGCGTTGAGGTTTACCATCCATCAGCGATGCACTCATGCGAATCTGTCCATCAGATTGTAAGACTGAACCCGTTCCGGCATTATAGCGGGGTTCATCTTCGAGGAGTTGACAACCTCGAATCACCGCTTCACGGGCGTTTGCACCCGATGATAACAAGGCATACACCTCATCAAGTATTTTATAAAGCGAATCGCGCACCGCTTGGGTGGCGTCTTTGGTTTTCAGGGCGCTTCCGGCACCACCATGAATAATTAATTTGGGTTGCATTGAATTCACGAACTCCTTGATAGTCAACTGGCTTGGGATTTGCGTCGGCGGCAGCGTTCCGAGCAGAACTTTACATTATCCCAGCATTTCGCCCATTTTTTGCGCCAAGTGAAAGGACGTTCGCAGACGGGGCAGATTTTGGTCGGTAGATCTGACTTAGAGCGTACTCGTGCCATGTTACGTTCAGGAGCAGTTAACTCCTCAATCGTAACTCCTTGTAACCTGTAATCCTGTAAACCGCCATCGTGGGTTAGGCAGAACTTTATTCGGGCAAATACTATTTAATTGACTATCCGCCGTAACCCACCAATAGTTAATTTTTCCAGAACAACGGTGCGTTACGCTACCCTTCGGGAACGCTTCGCGAACGCTAACGCACCCTACAATTGGGTGGGATTGAAAATGATGCCAAATAACCTGTAGGGGCGACCCGCCTGCATCAATTAACAACTCCAATCCCTTCAATAAAATCGGGTCGCCCTCTTCAATGCCAGACGTTAGGCAACGGTTAAATCAACCTGGAAGGTGAAATCATTAAAATCTTGGTCACCACCTCCATACAAATCCTCAAAGCCAAAGGTGTTATCACCCAGAAGGCGAATGTGGTCAACCCCATCAGGATTCGCACCTAAATGGGCAAAGTAGGCAATGGGTTCTCCATAACCCAGGTACTGATTGTTAGAATTCTCGGCAAACCATTCCTCCGTGGTTCCATTGGCGATAATATAAGGTGCCAGCAGACTTCCTCCCTCTAATTGGGTGTCAAATGTCGCCATCCCCCGATTCACATCACTAACCACTGATTGGGCAAGGGCGGCTTGGGCATAACCTTCGTTTTCTGGGTAAATCAGTTGACCTGTCATGGGGTCTTCAACGGCTCCCTCTTCGTTTTCAATCACATACAAGCCGACGGAATTATCGAAACCAGCATGACTCTTGATCTCGATAAAATTCGCGTCTACCGGATTGGTTTGTCCACGTAAATCAATGAGTTCTCGTTCTCCTTGTAATTGAGTTCCTAACGCTGGAGACTCATTTGTCGGTTCAACGGTTAGCGTCAGAGTATCGTTACTCTCTGCCATGGAGTTTTGCCAATTGAGAGTAAACTGATTGCTCTCCCCATTCAGTACCTCAAAATAATCCGTACTGTTGGCATTAGCGCCCGGAAGACTAAACCAGACATTCGTTGGTGTTTGTCCTGCGTCTAAAGCGGCTCGAACATTATCCGTTGTGCTGTTTTGCACCAGATAAAATCCCAGATTGGGAGTCGTCTCACCGAAAACTTGCTCCACATCTAAAATCCGGGTCAAGTTATTGCCAGCAAAATCATTGGGCAAACTGGAGAACAGAACGTTTCCTTCGTTCAAAGCGGCTTGCAGATAACCGGTTTCTCCGGGTTTAATCCCATTAATCTTTCCCGCCACGTTATCCACTTCAAAAATGCCAACTTCACTGACAAAAGGTGAGTTGTTACCCGTAAGTGTGAACAGGAGATTATTGGCTTGAGAGTTACCCTTGAGGAACAACAGATCATTGTTGAACTTGAGTTTCGGTTTGGCATTGCCATTATTTGTTGTTCCCCGATTAACTGTTAAGTCAAAGACATCACTGATTTCCCCGCCATTACCGTCATTAGCGGTGAGAGTAATCGGGTTAGTGCCGATAGCTTTATTGCGGGGAGTGCCACTAATTACACCCGTGCCCGGATTCAGGTTTAATCCTTTAGGTAAACCTGTAGCAGAGAAGGTGAGGGCATCGCCATCGGGGTCAGTGAAATAGTCACTGATATCTAGACTGTAAACTTCTTTAGTCTTTGCCGTTTGGTCAGCGATGGAAGAGAGTAAAGTTGGGTCATTGTTAACTACAGGTGCAGGAGTGATATCTAACTCAAACCCATCGGTTTGTGTTCCTCCTTGCCCATCCGATGCTGTGACTAAAATATTTAGTGCAGTTTCATCGCCTGTGTCTGGTGTACCGCTGAATGTACCTGTCTGGGAGTCAAAGGTTAACCAAGAGGGAAGGGCATTTCCATCTGCTAATGTGGCGCTGTAGGTTAAACTATCGCCATCTACATCAGTAAAGTTATTGGTGATATCTAAACTGAAGGCGTCTTCGGCTTCAACGGTTTGGTCAGCGATGGGAGAAACTAAAGTTGGGTCATTGTTGACTACAGGTGCAGGAGTGATATCTAACTCAAACCCATCGGTTTGTGTTCCTCCTTGCCCATCCGATGCTGTGACTAAAATATTTAGTGCAGTTTCATCGCCTGTGTCTGGTGTACCGCTGAATGTACCAGTCTGTGAGTCAAAACTTAACCAGGAAGGAAGGTCATTTCCATCTGCTAATGTGGCGCTGTAGCTTAAATTATCCCCATCAGCATCACTAAAGTTATTGGTGATATCTAAACTGAAGGAGTCTTCGGCTTCAACCGTTTGGTCAGCGATGGGAGAGACTAAGGTGGGGTCATTGTTAACTACAGGTGCAGGATTAATATCTAACTCAAACCCATCAGTTTGTGTACCCCCTTGCCCATCTGATGCTGTGACCAAGATATTCAGTTGAGTTTCATCACCTGTGTCCGGAGTACCGCTGAATGTACCAGTTTGTGAGTCAAAGGTTAACCAGGAAGGAAGGGCAGTTCCATCTGCTAATGTGGCAGAGTAGGTTAAATTATCGCCATCAGCATCAGTAAAGTTATTGGTGATATCTAAACTGAAGGAGTCTTCGGCTTCAACCGTTTGGTCAGCGATGGGAGAGACTAATGTGGGGTCATTGTTTGTCACATCACCGCCATCAGTTGAACCCGAATCTTCAAAGAAAGCCCCTGCTGTTACCTCAGGATTTCCCACAGTATGCGTCGGAACCGAACCCCCGTTATCCTGCAATGGACTTAATTGGGCATCGATGATTCTAATCTTGGCAGTCGCATTGTAATCGTTCCAGTTATTGGTGGCTTTCGGTGGATATTGGACATTCCCACCCTTGTCAGTTAATTCCTTATTCGTGTGTTGCTGAATCCCCCAATCATTTGTGCCATTATCAGCTGTATTCTCGTAAAAGATGGTATTCTTGACGCTGACATCGGCATTCTTGCTAGCCGATACTCCACCACCAACCCAGCTCGCGTTATTGTAAGCAATAGTCGAGTCGATAATTTCCGTGGGACTGTACAATGTCATTCCACCGCCGACACTTCCTGATGTATCGCCTGTGGTTTGATTCCCGGAAAACGTGCTGTTAATAATTTTCGCCGGGGCGTCATAGGTCCATAAACCACCGCCCTGATTGGCTGCTGTATTATTAGCAAAGGTTGTGTCACGAACAACTAATCCTTTGTTGAGTCCATTGCTGAGTTGGACAACGGCACCTCCATTCCCTTTATTTCCGCCGTTAGGGAGTGCTAAAATTTCGTTATTTTCAAAGAGGCTACCTTCAATAATTACGTTGTCTTGAGTTCCTGTGTAGAGGTAAGCCGCACCGCCTTCCCCGCGACCTCTATTTCCTTCAAAAACACTATCGATAATCTGAATTGTGCCAGAGGTGGCATCACTTCCACTACTAGCGCGGTCAGTGTAGACGGCACCCCCGTACCCTCTTAAGAATGGATTTTTGTTGCCAGTATCGTAAAATGCGGCAGTAGTGTGGTTGTTGAGGAACGTGGAGTTCTCAATGGTTAATTTGCCTTGGAGACTATTAATTGCCCCGCCGTTAATCCCTTGGTTGTTGGTAAATTCACTATTGGTTACAGTGATTTCTCCGGGACTAACAAAGGCAATGGCACCAGCACCGCGTTCATCATTTCCGGCAACGGCTTTATTATTATCAAAGGTGCTGGCGTTAACGATTAAATCGGTTTCCCAGGCGCTGTAGATTGCACCGCCACCATTATCCGCGACATTGTTCTTAAACTGAACATTATCGACCGTTAATGCGCCTTGGTGGGTGATTTCGATTGCGCCACCGCGTTCATTGGTATAGCCGTTGATCAGGTCAAGGTTTTTTAACGTCAGACTGGCGTTGAAATCTTGATTCGAGTTGACATAAAAAATGCGGGATTCTTTGTTCCCGCTAATGGTTAAACCAGGAGCGTCCGCCCCATCAATGGTAATATCTTTCCCTGGGCTAATTTCTAGTTGACCTGTGGTCAGGGTAATCGTGTCTCCGGCGATACTGGAACTGAATTTAATCGTGTCTCCCGATTGGGCTAAAGTCAGTGCTTCTCTTAAAGAACCAGCGCCATTGTCTTGTGTGTTGGTAACAATAAGCTGTTGTGGCATTATTCAATCTCCGAGAATATTTTGCGAAATTACAGTGTTTTGCTTTTCGTTTTCAGCGGGGTTGTCAGGGTAGAGAGTCGTGTAGCGATAGTTGATTCCTTCTTCTTTTCAAACCAAATGAGATAAACAAGTTTCGCTCCTGTTTCTAGGGTAACGCATGGAAATTACACCCTCTATATCTATAAATAGAACAATAATTGGAAAATGACAGGTGGGATTGAGGGTACTTTACTAAAACTTCATAAAGACTTTTTGTTTCTATGATGAAGACTTTATAAAGCTAAAGTAGAATAAACCGGGTTAGGTAAAGTTGCTCAAGCTCTCTCAAGTGACCAGAGTTCAATCGGGTCTGTCAGGTGATCAGCGTTGACTAATATACAGGGACATAAATACCTAGTACAGCCGTGCATAATGTCTCGATTAATTTGCTTTCAGATAAAACTTTTTCTGCTAAAATACGACAGGTTTTCGCGGAGCCGTATTAGTGCGTGAGGCGGGTCATTTGTCTGGGATCATTGAAGCTTGGTCGGGATTGACATCATGATTACAAAACCTAACAGCGTTGAATTTATGTCTACCTATGTATTAGTGTAGGACAATTCCAAATTTCTAACCATCGTTCTGAAGACAGGGAAGGGAAGGGGTGGAGAAGCGGCTCTATTTGTCTCGAAAAGTGCGATATTTATCCGAGAATAAGAACAAAGGCAGTAAATTAGCAGACTATCTGTCCGCAGACAAGGCATGACGTTAGCGAATGTACGAATTATCTTAGTCGAACCTGCAGGTGCTTTAAACGTAGGATCAGTTGCGCGGGTGATGAAAAATATGGGGTTACACCAGTTATGGTTGGTCAATCCTCATTGTAATCCGAGGGCATCAGAAGCGCGGCAGATGGCGGTTCATGGTATCGATGTTTTAGAATCAGCCCAACAGGTGGCAACGTTACCTGAAGCGTTACAGGGATGTCAACGTGCGATCGCAACCACTGCCCGTACTCGTCATTTGCCGACGACTCTGGAACCACCACGCTTGGCATTACCCTGGTTATTGGAGGAGAATATCACCTCTGCCCTGATTTTTGGACCCGAAGATCGGGGGTTAAGTAATGATGAACTCAACTATGCCCAGCGATTTGTCTGTATCCCCGCTAATCCAGAGTATCCCTCGTTAAATTTAGCGCAGGCGGTGGCAGTTTGCTGTTATGAACTGTTTCAACTCGCCTCCCCATCTTCCCAGACGCGCCATGGCACGTCTCTACAAGCTCCCCAGACGCACCATGGTACGTCTCTACAGGCTCCCACAGCTTCCTTAGATGCAATCGAGGCTTACTTCCAACACTTAGAAGCCGTATTATTAAAGATTGGCTACCTACATCCCCATACCGCGACATCCCGCATGGAAAAGTTTAGACGCCTGTATTACCGAGCTATGCTCACCCCAGAGGATGTCGCCATGCTGAGAGGTATTCTCCGTCAGACGGAATGGGCGGTACAATTTATGCCGAGGTCAGAACAGGAGGAGTCAGAACAGGAGGAGTCAGAATCCTAGCTACTGTCTTAGACTATAGACTTTCCGTCGATAAATTGTGACAATAGCCAGGTTCACACCGTCAGGAAAGCATTGATGACGGCTTGAAGAGTAGAGATTTAGACGTTAGTTGTGTTTGGAGGTATGTTCAGTGGCAGTGTCTAGGGGCAATCCGTATAAACCCGATCGCAACGAGTCCAAACCCCGAGGAATCTATCGTTCTCGTCGGGCTTCTCGTCAACGTCGCCCTCGACAACCCTTGCCCTTAGAACAGGATCTTCATCCTCCCTCCTCTTCCCCCTCACCACGTCGTCTGCGTGCGGTTCAGCCTAATTCCTCAAATCCCAATCGCCCCAAGCCCATACCCCTAAACCGTTCTACCCAGAATCCCAGTGAACCCTCGATTTACCCCAATCTGAAGCTACCCAAACTGCGGACGATTAACGGGATACCCATCAGAGAAACACCTCTGGGAAATCGTCAGATGCGTCGCCCTCCGGCTGCAACCCCCCTATCCCAACCCTTGAACCCACGTCGAGACAATAGCCCCCGTCGGCAAACGCGGCGTTCAACTGTCTCAACTCAATCCGAGGCGAAACCGAAGCGTCAATCGCCTCGTTCTCAACCCACTCAGACGGGGAAATCCCGGCGCAGTCGGCGTTCCCAAAAACGCTCGGCGGGTATATGGATTCACGTTATTCGCCTATTGATTCTTGGCGTGGGCATTGGCGCGATCGCAGGGACTCTATTATCAGTATTAGATCCCACTAGCAAAATGTCGATGCGATCAAGTGAGGCGGCGCAGGAAAACCCTCAAGAAAGCCCGACGAATCAAAGCATTACCCCAACCCTCCCATTGCGCCAAGAAATCTCTCCCCTGAAAGCCCAAGTCCAAACCTTAGTCGCCAAAAATCCGAAATTACAACCCGGTGTTTTTGTGGTGGATTTGGATACCGGTGCCTACTTAGACTGGCAAAGTCACTCTATCTTCCCCGCCGCCAGCACGATTAAAGTCGCGATTCTGGTGGCATTTTTTCAAGAGGTTGATGCGGGCAAAATTCGCTTAGATGAACCCCTAACCATGGAACCGGAAATGATCGCCAAAGGTTCAGGGGACATGCAATATCAAAAACCTGGGACGCAGTATAGTGCCTTGGAAGTGGCAACCAAGATGATCACGATTAGTGATAACACTGCCACGAATATGATTATTCATCGCCTCGGCGGTATCCAAGCCGTTAATCAACGGTTCATCTCCTGGGGATTAACCGCAACAACAATCAATAACCCCTTACCGGATTTAGAAGGAACGAATACCACCAATGCCAGAGACATGGCAAACTTGCTGTATAAGGTGAATCAAGGCGAATTATTGAGTCTGCGATCGCGCGATCGGTTGTTGGATATCATGCAGCGTACTGTGAATAATTCCCTAATTCCTCAAGGATTGGATTCAGGGGCGACGGTTGCCCATAAAACGGGGGATATTGGTTCAGTATTAGGAGATGTGGGTATTGTGGATATGCCCACAGGCAAACGCTATCTCATCGTCACCTTGGTAAAACGTCCCCACAATGATGCGAGTGCCTCAGAGTTAATTCGCAACCTTTCCCGCACGGTTTATGACTATTTCAATAAACCAACGGCGACACCAAGTCTGAACTCCATGCCCATTAGCACGCCTGCCATGATGGTGAGTGGATTGCTGATTGGTTTACAGGGGACGATTTTGTAATTGTCTTATGTCTTATATTCTTTGTCATTCGTTAATTTGTAGGGGCGCAAGGCTTGCGCCCTTGATCCAGTTTGCGATCGCAAGGATAATACTTCAAGCTGTATCGTCCTTGCCCACCTACAACTATTTTTGGGAACTCGCCCAGGTTGATAGTTGATAAACATTCTGTATTTTATAACCCTTTTTCCCTGATTGTAAAGACGTTGCATGCAACGTCTCTACAATGTTTTTATGGAATTATCAACCGTTTTTTCATTTCTCACCCCTTCAAAAATTCAGCCTTATCGGTTTTTTCCCACGGCAATTCCAGATCCATCCTGCCCACATGACCATAAGTAGCCAATTTTTGATAAAATCCTCCCTTAGTCAACGACGGCAGAAATCTTAAATTAAACTGACGAATAATTCCCGCCAGACGAAAATCAAAATTATCCTTTAAACGAGCAATAATTTCCTGTTCATCAACTTTACCTGTGCCAAAGGTTTCCACTTCAACACTCACCGGTCGAGAAAGTCCAATCGTATAACTTAATTGCACCTCACATTCATCGGCTAAATTTGCCGCCACCACATTTTTTGCCGCATATCGGGCAGCATACGCCCCAATTCTATCAATCCGAATCGGATCTTTTCCACTTAATGCTGCGCCACTATGTTTAGAATATTCTCCATACGTATCGATCGCGTTCTTCCGTCCTGTCAATCCGGAATGCAGTGAGGGTCCCCCGCCAATCACTAAACCATCGGGATTGACGAAGATGCGAGTATTTTCATCCGGGTGAATCGCTTCGTCGTTTAGCGCAGGCTGAATCACCGCCTCCTGAATATCATGGCGCAGTTGATCGAGGTTGGGTTTTGTCTCAGTATTTTGACTAGCAATAATCGTCAGGCTATGAATGCGAGTCGGTTGGCGATTTTTATATTCAACCCCAACCTGGGTTTTGCCATCGGGGGCGAGATAGGGAAGTGTTTTATCGCGTCGGGCAATATCTAATTGTCGTGCTAGTTTGTGGGCGAACCATATCGGTAAGGGCATCAAGGCTGGAGTTTGATTACAGGCAAATCCAAAGACGGTAACTTGATTCTTAACCGGGATTTCCTCTATTTCTGCATCCGATAGCTTTTTCTCATCAAAATTATGGATTTTATCGGGTGGTAATTCTTCTAGACTGGTTAAAATACTTGAGGTTTTACTATTGAAATCCGGTCGGTCATACCCGACTTCAGCAATAACTTTTCGGGCGACATTGGTGAAATCAACATTAGCATTGGGTTCAAATCGGGCAGCGAGGAAGACAATTCCGGTAGATACGGCGCATTCGGTAATTACCCTAGCATAAGGGTCTTGCTGCAATAAACGGTCTACAATAGCATCACTGATGCGATCGCAGAGTTTATCTGGATGTCCTGGGGTCACGGATTCGGATGTGAACATGAAGTTTTTTTTCATAGTCTTCCTCCTTAAATTGGGAACAGGGAGATGGGGTTGTAGAGACGTTCCGGTGGAACGTCTGGGAGATGGGGGAAATGGATGGGGGAGATGGGGAAGTTTAGGGAGTTGTAGGGGAGGGTTTTACCGCTAACGTTTGATTTTGACCCTGATGTCCCTAAACCCGCCCCGACAGAGTGCAAGCAGTTTTCAACAGAGGACAAATGACAAATGACAAATGACAAATGACAAATTACGTCTCCTGCTGTGACATTTTGAGATCAAAATTTTGCTTCTTGGTGCTTTCATTCACCACGAAAGGTACGAAAGCACTACTCCCAATCACCAGACAGTCCAGAACATCCACTGGCGCCAGATTTAACAACGTTCTTAACCCTGGAACCATTGTCGGCAAAAGTTGAATGGCAAAGGAACCAATAATTGCCCCATCCATGTAAGGATTGTGTGGCAAGGGATCTTGATCAACATCAAAAATACTCTGGCTTTCCGAACGACAACTTAGGGTGTGTAAAATTTGTGCCATGGTTAGACTCATAAAAATAATTGTGCTTGCCTTTTGCCCCATACCATATCTTAAAAGACCATAACTATAAGCCGTCATCGCACTCAGGGAAATTGCCGCCGATTCCGAAGCAATTCGGGCAAAATCTGATTCCTTGATAATCGGTTCCTCCGGATCACGAGGGGATGATTCTAAAACATTTGGTTCAGGCGGTTCTAATGCTAAGGCAAGTCCAGGGAAAATATCACTGACTAAATTTAACCACAACAGTTGCATGGCAGTCAGAGGTTCTCCTAATCCCATCGCCGTCGCCATCGTCGTCACCATAATTTCACTGAGGTTGGTAGAGAGGAGAAAATGCACGGATTTTCTAATATTGTTGTAGATCGTGCGTCCCTGACTCACGGCATTAATTAGGGTTTGTAGGTTGTCATCCTCAACCACCACATCAGCAACCTCGTGAACCACCTCACCGCCGCCGGAACCCATGGCGACTCCCACATTCGCCGCCTTTAACGCTGGGGTATCGTTAATTCCATCTCCTGTCATCGCCACAACTTGTCCTGATGCTTGCAAAGCTTGGACAATTTGTAATTTATCGGCTGGACTAATTCGGGCAAAGACATCTACTTTATCAAATAAAGCTTGCATCTTTTCTGGGTCAAAATGGGCTAAATCAGAGGAATCCAAGATTTCTAATTGCTGATCGCGACTCAGATTTAAGGTTTTGGCGATCGCATAAGCTGTGGGACTTTGATCCCCGGTAATCATTATCGTATTCATCCCCGCTTTATGGAACCCTTCCATCAACTGAGGTATCCCTTCACGGATTGGATCTGCCATTCCCGTAAGTCCCAACCAAATTAGGTCAGTTTCTGCGTCTTTATCAGAGTTTTCTATCGTGGTGTACGCCACTCCCAACACTCGTAGCGCCTTACCCGCCATTTTCTCATTTTCCAGTTCTAATGCTTGTTTATCCTCATCATTCAAGGGGAGAATTTTTCCATTTTTCATCCAGGAATTGCACAGTTCCAAGACTTCAGCCGGACTTCCTTTCACGGCGACAAACTTGTGAGATTCATCGGTTTTATGAACCGTACTCATTAGATTCCGCCCTTCGCTGCGGGGATTCATCGTTACTAAAGGATACTCCTGTCGCAGCGCGATCGCATCAATTTCAAACTGAATCGCCATATAAATCAGGGCGTTTTCTGTGGCTGATCCATTCACCTCATAGTCGCCGTTTTCGCTGCGATTCACCTCACTTTCACTACAAAGTACCGATACCTGAATCAGTTTTAATAGTTCTGGATAATCCTGGGGATTAATCGGTTGGTCATCTTCTGTGACAAAGTGATCCTCAGATCGGGTAATAACCCCCATCGCCGTATGCACTTCGGTCACGATCATCTTATTCTGGGTAATGGTTCCGGTTTTATCTAAGCAAACCGTTTGTACTGAACCCAATGCCTCAACTGCATCCAAACCCCGAATCAGGATGTTATGCTCTCTCATATCCTGAATTCCCAGTGCCAATGTTGTCGTGGCAATTGTCGGAAGTCCTTCGGGAACAGACGCAACGGCTAGGGATATGGAGGTTTTCAGCATCGGTAATAAACCATACCCTCGCAGCAATCCTAAACCAAATACCAGGGTGCAAATTCCGCCCCCTAACATCACCAATTGAGATCCCACTTCATCTAGTTGTTTTTGCAGAGGGGTTTCCGTTGCTGTGGTTTCACCCACCATTTGTTGAATTTTGCCGATTTCGGTAAATTTTCCCGTGGCGACAACCACCGCCAATCCCTTTCCGGCGGTGATAAATGTGCCTTTGTACGCCATATTTTCCCGTTCAGCTAAGGGAACGTCTTGACCTTCTAGCGGTTTTGTGGTTTTGTGAACCGGAAGACTTTCACCCGTTAAAGCCGACTCATCAATTTGCAAATTATCGGCTTCAATTAATCGCGCATCAGCCGCAACATAATTACTCGCTTGCAGGACTAAAATATCACCGGGAACGATATCATCAGCATTAATCTCTTGCTGTGTCCCCTCTCGCATCACCAAGGCAGATAATTCGCGATCGCCCTTCAGAGAACGAATGATTTTTTCCGACTGACTTTCTGTGGTGTAGCCAATCGCCGCATTCACGCCAACTACACCCACAATCGCTAACATATCGGCAAATCCGCCCGTTAGCAGCGAAATACCAGCGGCGACACCGAGTAAGGCGACAGGTAAGGAGTTAAACTGTTCGCTTAAGATTTCCCAATCAGAACGAGACTCAGATTCGGCTAAGGTGTTTGTACCATAATTGTTCAGGTTTGATTCAGCTTGATCCGGCGATAATCCGGAATCTTTTGAGGTATTCCACGCCTCCAATACCGCCTCAATATCCATCAAATGCCAGTCTTTGGTCGGTTGATCTTCACTGGGTTCAACCGCTGGTTTTGTCTCAGATTTGGCTTGAGGTTTTTTTGATTCATATTTCTGATTTTTTTCATAATCTAATACCACGTCTTCAATCAGCTCGGCGATCTGATTGTGACGTTTATCAGGATTAAATAAAACCAGAAGATTACCCGTTAACGGGTTAGCCGAAATCTGCCGAATTTCTGCCCGATCTGAGAGTTGTCGTTCCAGGTATTTCTTTAGGGATGGCGAATGGTAAAGGGCATTAACCTTATATCTTGCCCTTCCGTTTACGCGAGTATGAATGGCTTGAATGTGGTTGGTCATTTGTCATTTGTCATTGGTCATTCGTTATTTGTGATAATTGAACGGTTAGGTCAGGGCTGGTTTAGTTACATCCGGGTGAGACAAAAAATGATAGTTGTAAAACCCGCCCCTACATTTTTATTCTTCATCCGTCATCCTTTTTTGCTCTTTTCCTGGAGGTAATGGCGATTTATCTCGGTCATGGAGTTTAACAAAGCTATCAAAGGAATACCAAGCAAACGTAATCCAAGGAACGTCATCCAGTTGTAATCCTTTGGTCAGTAACTGTCGCACCGCCAATGCGCCAAATCCTATGGATAAAAACACCTGTAAATCGGCTACCCCATTGGTTAACTGTTTCACTTGTTCATTGAGGTCATCCATTGAATCCATGACCTCAGTAAATGCCCGGGCTTTTGTATGAGGAACATAGGTGGGTTCAGCTTTCCCATTGGCTTCTGCTTGCTGTTGTTCCCCTAAATCCGCCTGAATCTCCGCCATCGCATCATCGAGGCGTTCTCTGGCTTGGGCTACGGCTTCCTGACAGCGTTGGGAAAAAGCAATGCTTTCTTTAAGTGCAGCTTTGGCTAACGGCTGATCCAGTATAGCGGCGGCGGGAAGTACAATGGGTGCGAGTGCGATCGCACTGAGTCCTTCTATCGTTAATGTCTCTGTTGCGTCTTGAGTCTCATAGTCTGACGCCATGATCAAGCCTCCTCTGGTTTACCCACAGAGGAAATGTAATTCAATTAATTTTTGAATGCATCACTCTTTAGATTTAGATTAGAAAAGATTTCCGGACAAACCTATGTTAACTAGATCACAAACTTGAGCAAGGCGAGGATGTTCATGGTTCATCCTTGATGGTTGATGGCGATGAACCATGAACCATCAACCATCAACCCTGCCAATTATTGGAAGTTATAACCGACTCCCAACAACAATCCCACAGCCGGGTTGTCAAACAGCGAGATATTTAAGGAAGCCGTTGCTGTTACTTGAGTCGTCAACGGTACATCCACACCTCCCGTAGCCAGCAAATCCACTGAACTGTCATCTCCTGTCGAGATAGCGATTCCAGCGCCAACATAAGGAGATACTCTAGCGCCCACGTCTTCAGTTACATCTACCGTCACGTCGGTGACAGCAGGGGTAAAGTCGAGGGTGACAGGTAGCAGAATCGTTGGCTCATCTTCGATGAGGACTGATGGACGAACCGAAACATTGCTGGTTAAGCCAATTTTGCTGAAGACAGCGAAGCTTGTTTCACCCAGAGCCGTATCACCATCTCCCACTCCGATATTACCGCCAATTCCGATATAGCTGGAACCTGAACGAGTTGCTCGACCGGGCGACACATCTGTTGTATCAATGTCCAGGGGTTCGGTTGGAGCATCCGGTGGAGGTACGGTTTGCTGAGCCAGGTTTTGTGGGGGAGTTGCGGGGAGTATATTTCCTGTATCGCCAGTGCGGTTGAGTTGTGAAGGATTAGTTGGGAACCTCCTTTGATCAAGAGAAATTGCACGTCCAGGAGATTTTAAACTTTCCGCACGGGTAGAAACATTTTGCCACGGATAGGGTGCATCTATTCCTTGGTGAGGAGAGGATTCCGCCGTTTGCGCTCGAACTGACGGTATACTCGATACTATTATTAAGGCAATAGTACTGATCAAAGAACAGGTTTGTCTGAAAGCGAAACTCTTCACATGTATACCTTCTGAGTAAATAAATTATGTCAAAACGCGCTCTTAAGGCTGCTGGGTTGTCTTAACTCCCAAATTTGGCAGAAAATGGCACGATTTGCTTGATTGAGCTAAAAGAAGCTTAACGGTGATTACTTCGTTTGACTTCTACCCAGAGAAAAAAATAATATCTACCTTAAGGTAGATAGATTGGAGAGCGTTGGTATAGTAATTAAATTGGTCTGTAAGACTTCAAAATTCCAAATTGAAAAGCTTTCTACCTTAAGTTGAATTGCCTATTTCGCTGAATTCAGTTAACAATGCCAGTGAGGGACGCTCAAGGGAAACGAATTATTATGGATATTAGTACAGTTTGGGAAGACTTAGCTTGGCAACAAGGTGGTAAGATTGTTTATTTAATTCTAGATGGGGTGGGCGGATTGTCTGATCCAGATAAAGGTGGGACGGAATTGCAAGTCGCCCAGACGCCGAATTTAGATAAATTGGCACAAGAATCGAGTTGTGGTCTATTGGAAATTGTCGGTCCGGGAATTACACCGGGTAGTGGTCCGGGTCATTTGTCTTTATTTGGTTATGATCCCCTGAAATACAATGTGGGTCGCGGTGTTTTATCGGCGTTGGGAATCGAGTTTGACCTTAAGGAAAATGATATCGCCGCGCGGGTGAATTTTGCCACGATTGATAAACAGGGTAATGTTTCCGATAGACGGGCGGGTCGAATTGCGACGGATGTGAATCGCCGTCTCTGTGAAAAGATTCGAGACAAGGTTAGCTTGGATTTTGAAGGGGACTATTTCTTTGAAACCGTCAGCGAACACCGGGCGGTATTTGTGTTACGGGGTCAGGGATTAGGGGGAAATTTACCGGATACTGATCCGCAAACCACAGGCGTTCCCGCTAAAGATCCGACGCCTGAATCAGAAGACTCCCAGAAAACCGCCGAATTAGTGCGATCGTTTATTGATCAGGTACAGCAGGTTTTAGCCGATGAAGACCAAGCTACTGGGATTTTAATGCGTGGGTTTGAACGCTATCAACCCTTGCCAGCCATCCGCGATCGCTTTAAACTCGATGGTGTTTGTGTGGCTGATTATCCCATGTATCGCGGCGTGAGTCGCTTAATCGGCATGAATGTTGTCCCCCGTCCCGGTGGCATGAAACAACGGTTTCAAGCGCTACAAGAGGTTTATGGGGAAAAGTACAACTTCTATTTCCTCCATGTTAAGCATTCCGATAGTAAGGGAGAAGATAGTAACTTCGAGGGTAAGGTAAAAGTCATTGAAGAAGTGGATCAGCTTTTGCCTTTAGTTACTGGACTCAATCCCGATGTGTTAGTCGTGAGTGCGGATCATTCCACCCCGGCGGTAATGGGACAACACAGTTGGCATCCTGTCCCCGTGATGATTCATAGTAAATATGCCCAAGTGGATGATGTCGCGACATTTGATGAATATGCTTGTGGGCGGGGGATGTTAGGATTGCGTCCTGGAGTGCAGTTGATCGGATTAGCGTTGGCACATGCAGGACGATTACGCAAGTATGGGGCGTAATTAATCAACATTAAGCGGACACGTAGGGGCGCATAGCGATGCGCCCTTCCCATAGCGATGCGCCCTTCCCATAGCTATGAATTTAGTCCGCGCAGGCGGACTTTGTTTGTGTAGTTCCGCGATTTCAATCGCCTCCTCAGCTATTGGGGAAGCTTTAGCGTAAAATCGAAACATAAGTACATAAATAATTAGAACTAAAACGCAACAGGGGCATCTGTCAACGATGGAAAGTAAAAGCATTCAAAGTCAGCCAGATATGAAAAAACCTGAAATGCAAATGAGACGGATTACCAGTTATCAGGCACTGTGGAGACCCCTGGATAATAAAGGTCACTTTTGGTTTACCTATTTTGATGGCGATAGAGAACGCACGGAAGATTTAGATGCAGACAATTTCCGAATCATGCTCGATATCTTAGATACAGATAAGCCGATTTTCGGCGATCACTCCACATCTGCTGTTGCCGTACATTGGCCCGACAATGATATCCAGACTGGAGCATGGGCATAATTGGAACAGAGTTGACTTCTCCACGCTTTGAAAAACGTGGATTCGCCAGACCTTGTTCAGTGACGGGTTAAAACCGCATCACTTCACTTTATCTCTCAGCTTAATTTTACTAGTAACTTAGCTAACACGTTTGTTTTTGGAGTTTCTCATCCTGTGCTGCTAAGGTGGTATTATATTAGCACAAATATGGGATTATGCAACGATACAACTTGAGGTTGTCAGACAAAGAGTATGAGGCGCTCAAAAGACTATCAGCAAGCACCGAAAGGTCAATAAACGAGCTAATCAGGGAGGCTATTCGACAATATGCCGAAGTAAAACAGGACACATTAGGTTAAAACCTTATCGAAGCTTTCATCCCCCGGTTAAACTTGCCCTCGAACGAAGTGAAGGGACACGGGGGTTCTCAGCCTCGGTTTTGATAGGCAAGATGGGGGAGGTGAAAAAAAGGAGAGTGTTGTGTAGAGACGGGTTTTACAACTATCGTTTTTGATCTCTCCCAGATGCCACTAAACCCGCCCCGATTAAGTGCAAGCATTAAAAAGAGAGTCCCTATCTCCCTTATCGCCCTCATTCCCTCATTCATCTTGGAATCCTGGAGCCATCTGCCATCTGCCTTGGGCAGTACCAACGTGTAAGCATTCAACCGGACATGATATGAAGCAGGTGAGATGAAACGAATTACCAGCTATCAGGCATTGTGGAAATCTCTGGAAAACAAAGGTCACTTTTGGTTTACTTATGCTGATGGTGAACAAGAACGCACCGCTGATTTAGATGCCAAGAACTTCCAGATGATTCTGGAAATGCTGGGAACCCAGAAGCCAATTTTCGCCGATCGCACCACCTCGACTGTGGCATTACATGGGATAGTTTCCCAGAAACGCCTAGAGGTTCCGCTTGGAGATTCGCACTGAGGAGGGGAGAAGAGGGAGCTGGGGGAGCTGGGGGAGCAGGGGGAGCAGGGGGAGCAGGGGGAGCTGGGGAAGCAGGGGGAGCAGGGGAAGCAGGGGGAGCAGGGGAAGCAGGGGAAGCAGGGGGAGCAGGGGGAGCAGGGGGAGCAGGGGGAGCAGGGGAAGCAGGGGAAGCAGGGGGAGCAGGGGGAGCAGGGGGAGCAGGGGGAGCAGGGGAAGCAGGGGAAGCAGGGGGAGATGAGTAAGTTAACTCAAAACTCTACCTTACCTATTGCCAATTGCCCATTGCCAATTGCCCATTGCCAATTGCCAATTGCCCATTGCCAATTGCCAATTGCCCATTGCCTGTTCCCTGTTCCCTGTTCCCTGTTCCCTGTTCCCTGACAAATGACAAATGAAGATCCTCACCCCTGCTGACTGACTGATGGGATGTGATCTAACACAATTGTTAAGAAGTTTCACCAATGGTGCCTTTCCCCTGAATAATGATATAAGGAGAATTTTTTGGGAGAGGTTATTATGGCTTACGTATGCGAGATAGGCACGGGCCACAGAGTTTACCTCGATAATCAAGGAACACAGACAGTTGTCACCACTCTCAGTGGTAGTCCAGGACAACAGCAACAAGCCAGTAACGGGTTTCAAACCGGAAACTGGACATCACCGCCGGAGGTATTCCGCACGCCTAATGGTGTGGTGTTAAAGATTTCTACAGCGCAAGGGGATCATTTTATCCAAGTGCAAGGAAGCAGCATGAGCGTAACCAGTGGAACTCCGTCTGTTAGTAGTTCCCAACAAATGCAAGTGCAGCAAGTCGATAGCACACCCGCTTCATCAACGCCTTCAATGGAACCGATGAAGCCCATGGAACCAATGAAACCCATGGAACCGATGAAGCCGATGAATATGGGAGACATGCAAATGAACATGAACCCCATGGAAATGCGAATGGGCAATATGGAGATGCGGATGGGATCACCGAAGTCATCTTCATCTCCGGCTCAAAGCAGTAAAAGCTTTTGCCCTCAATGCGGCTCATCCCTGACGCCTAGCGATCGCTTTTGTTCAAGTTGCGGACATCAGCTAAATTAACTGCGATCGAAGAAACTCGAACAAGGTACACCATCGATTGCCAAGTCATCGTGGTGTAGCATAACTAATTCGGTGGATTAGATTCCGTTGGGTTTCCTTGCGTCAACCCAACCTACAACTTCCATCCAGAAACCGTAGGGGCGCATAGCGTGCGCCCATAAAATCGACTAATCCACCATTTTAGGTGTGTCAATCCAGTCGCTTGGATTTAACTCAGATCTTGCCATTATGTAGGTTGGGTTTCGACTTCGCTCAACCCAACAAACTCTGGTTTGCTTCCAAACTCTAATCCAACCTACGCCTTAACATAAGTAGTCGGACAAAACTAATGTTGACGGTTGGGATGAGGCAACAGGCATAACGAATGACGAATGACGAATGACAAATGACGAATGACATAAGACAAATGACGAATGACAAAAGGATGACCAATGCCCATTAAAGTTAGCCTAAATCATCAACTTGCTTATCACTTCGAGCGCCCCGTTATTCTTGGTCCTCACACCCTAGGATTACATCCATCCCCTCACTGTCGCACACCCATTCAAAGTTATTCTCTAACTATCCAGCCTCAAGAGCATAGCTTGACTTGGCAAAATGACCCCTACGGGAACCGCCTAGCCCGCTTGAATTTCCCCAAGCCTACCGATACTCTCGCGATTGAAGTCGATATTATTGCCCAACTGCAACCGATTAATCCCTTCAATTTTTTGGTTGAACAGTATGCTGAACGCTATCCCTTTAACTATGATCCCCAGCTTCAAAAAGAACTGAGTCCCTTTTTAGACATAACGGAATCAGGGGAACTATTATCTGCTTGGCTAGAAAACAATCGCAAAACGGATATCTACACTACCGATTTTTTATGCTCTATTAACCAACAGCTTGCCCAGGATATTACTCATACCATACGCTTAGAAACCGGGATTCAATCCTGTGCAGAAACCCTAACCAAAAAAGTCGGTTCCTGTCGCGATACCGCCTGGTTACTGGTGCAAATATTACGACATTATGGTTTAGCGGCGCGATTTGTATCTGGCTATCTGATTCAACTCAAAGCAGACAATCCCCCTGTCGATGGAGCCCCAGGCATCGAAGCCGATTGTGCCGATTTTCACGCTTGGGCAGAAGTCTATCTTCCCGGCGCTGGCTGGATTGGATTAGATCCCACATCCGGCTACTTAGCGGCGGAAGGACATATTCCCCTCGTCTGTACTCCATCCCCAGAGGCGGCGTCTCCGGTGATGGGTACAAGTGAACCCTGTCAATCTCAGTTAGAGTTTGCGGTGAAGGTGTCGCGTCATGAGAACATCGCCAGCCCCAGTAAACCCTATACAGAAGCCCAATGGCAACAGATTGATAGTTTAGGCAAAGCCGTAGACGAAACCCTACACCGTGCAGGTGTGGGTTTAACCATGGGAGGTGAACCCACCTTTGTCTCCATTGACGATTTTGAATCTCCCCAATGGCAAATTGCCGCCCTTGGGGACGAGAAACGCAAAATTGCCGGACAGTTACTCAAACGCTTAGAATCCCGGTTTTCTAAGGGCGGTGGATTACTGCATTATGGGTTAGGAAAATGGTATCCCGGTGAAATTTTACCCCGATGGGCTTTAGGATGCTACTGGCGCAGTGATGGTCGTCCCATTTGGCGGAATCGAGAGTGGTATGCAGAAGAAGGCAAGGATTATGGACATACAGCAAAACAGGGGGAGATATTTATTCAGGCGTTAGCGAAGCATCTAGGTGTTAATCCTGACTGTATTATTCCCGCCTATGAATATGAAGGGGACATCGGTGGGTATGTTTTACCGATATTACCTGTATTAAAAGATGAGCAATTGTATTGGAGTACCTGTCATTGGCGATTCCCTGATGAGAGGCTGAATTTGTTAGTGGGTGATTCTCCCGCCGGATTCCGTTTACCCCTGAATTCCATCGATTGGTCTGAGGAATTGGTACAGGAAGGAATTGTCCCCTTGGAGGCGAATCCAGCCCTACCTAGTCCTGACTTTATTGATTCGCCTGACAATAGCATTCGGGTTGCGTTAAGTGTAGAAGTTCGCCAAGGAATTTTACATATTTTCCTACCGCCTTTAACGTCGGCGCGAAGTTTCTTAGATTTAATCACTGCGATTGAACAAACCGCCGCTAAAGTCAAAATTCCGGTGTTAATTGAAGGCTATACGCCTCCCAGTAATGCGGGAATTGAAGGGTTTCAAATTACGCCTGACCCGGGTGTGATTGAGGTTAACATTCATCCAGCCGGAAGTTGGCAAGAATTAGTTGATATTACCACAACCCTGTATGAAGAGGCACGGCTTTGTCGTCTGGGAACTGAAAAATATACCCTAGATGGACGGCGGGTAAGTACAGGGGGAGGTGCTCATATTACGATTGGCGGCAAAACTCCATTAGAGAGTCCTCTATTACGGCGTCCGGATTTATTAAGCAGTTTGATTAGTTATTGGCAAAATCATCCCAGTTTGTCCTATTTGTTTGCGGGGTTATTTGTGGGACCCACCAGTCAATCGCCCCGTGTAGATGAGGCACGCCATGAAAGTTTGTATGAGTTAGAAATTGCGTTTCAAACGTTACAGCCGGGTGAAGATGTAGCGCCAGAATTAGTAGACAGACTGTTACGGAATCTCTTAGTTGATGTAACGGGAAATACTCACCGCACCGCCTTCTGTATTGATAAGCTGTATCCGGTAGAAAATTACCGCAATCAGTTGGGATTACTGGAGTTTCGGGCGTTTGCCATGCCACCCCATCTGAGAATGAGTTTACTACAAATGCTGCTAATTCGGGCGCTAGTGGCGTGGTTCTGGGAGCATCCCTATACCCAGAATTTAATTCGCTGGGGTACAATGTTGCACGATCGCTTTCTGTTACCGTACTACATCGGCGAGGATTTGCGGCAGGTGATCCGCGAGTTACAGGAGGCGGGGTATCCGTTTCAATGGGAGTGGTTTGAGCCATTTTTTGAGTTCCGGTTCCCCCGCTATGGCGAGATTAGCCGAGAGGGAATAGAGTTAGAATTACGACACGCGATCGAACCCTGGCACGTTTTAGGGGAAGAAACGGGTAATGGGGGAACCGCTCGTTATGTGGATTCTTCTATGGAACGGATACAGGTAAGATTGCGGGGAGCTATGGGACATTCCCCCAATCGAGATAATTTTTCGTCCCGTTATCAGGTTACTTGTAATGGGAATCCAGTGCCATTAAAGTCTACCGGAATACCGGGAGACTATGTGGGTGGGGTACGCTTCCGCGCCAGGGAATATGCGGCGTTATTGCATCCTTCAATTAATTCGCATTCTCCGTTAGTCTTTGACATTGTAGATACTTGGACGCAACGCTCAATTGGCGGCTGTCGCTATCATGTTAATCATCCCAATGGCATCGTTTATGATAAGTTTCCCGTTAATCACCGAGAAGCGGAGTCGCGGATTTTGGAACGGTTTATTCCCCAGGATCATACACCGGGAATAATTTCGATTCCACCCTTATCATTGAGTCCGGAATATCCGTTGACATTAGACTTGCGACGGGTGAATTCGTTTAAGAAAGAGACATAACTTGATAAAATCCTGTTTGTCGTAGGCGAGAGAAGCCCTATATCAGGGCACGATGGTATCGTGCCCCTACCGCATTTCAGAGATAATTGATTGGGTAGGGGTACGGCATTGCCGTACCCTATGATAGTTAGCGATAACCTCTCAATTTAATCAATAATAAACCTTCTGCCCTCTGCCTTCTGCTATATCGCGCCAACGAATCACACCCAGGATTCAATCCAC